>CAZZVF010000192.1:0-6322 GCA_964657355.1 uncultured Buchnera sp. | reverse complement strand
GAACATGCCCTGCGCCTTGAGGTATGCTTCCACCAGTTCGATGCGTGCCTCGTCACGCCCGGTGAGGCGCAGGTAATCGAGCGTCTTTGCATCGACCGGGAAAAAGCCGCAGGTGGCGCCGTATTCAGGCGCCATGTTGGCGATGGTGGCGCGGTCGGCGACGGTCAGGTTGTCCAGTGCGGGTCCGAAGAATTCGACGAACTTGCCGACCACGCCCTTCTTGCGCAGGATTTCGGTGACGGTCAGCACGAGGTCGGTGGCGGTCGCACCCTCGGGCATCTGGCCGGTGAGCTTGAAGCCGATGACGTCCGGGATGAGCATGGCGATCGGCTGGCCAAGCATGGCGGCCTCGGCCTCGATGCCGCCGACGCCCCAGCCGAGCACGCCGGCGCCGTTCACCATCGTGGTGTGGCTGTCGGTGCCATACAGCGTGTCGGGGTAGGCAAGCGTCTCGCCGCCCACATCAGCGGTCCACACCGCCTGGCTGAGATATTCGAGGTTCACCTGGTGGCAGATGCCGGCGCCGGGTGGCACCACGCGGAAATTCTGGAACGCTTCCTGTCCCCAGCGCAGGAATGCGTAGCGCTCGCCGTTGCGCTCGAACTCGACTTCGACGTTCTTCTGCAGCGAGTCCGGCGTGCCGGAGAAATCGACCATGACGGAGTGATCGATGACGAGGTCGACGGGAACCAGCGGGTTCACCTGCTGTGGGTCGCCGTTGAGCTCGAGGATGCCGTCGCGCATGGCGGCAAGGTCGACCACCGCCGGCACGCCGGTGAAATCCTGCATCAGGATACGAGCCGGCTTGAACGGCACCTCCTCGGTGCTGCGTCCATGCGTGAGCCAGCCGGCGACCTTCCTGGCGTCGTCCACCGTGTAGCTGTGCCCGTCCTCGAACCGCAGGACGTTCTCCAGCAGGATCTTCAGGCTCACCGGTAGCCGGCTCACGTCGCCGATGGTCTTC
Organism: uncultured Buchnera sp.; assembly: GCA_964657355.1. Classification (GTDB taxonomy): domain Bacteria; phylum Pseudomonadota; class Alphaproteobacteria; order Acetobacterales; family Acetobacteraceae; genus BOG-908. The sequence goes on along the minus strand of CAZZVF010000192.1, from coordinate 5,358 downwards.
GCGGCCTCCGGAATGGAGAAATACACGAATTCCTTGCCTTGAACGGTCAGGGTGCGACGGGTCTTGAGGCTGTCCTGGCCGGTGGCTTTCATTGCGCTTGCATTCCTCGACTGATGGGCGGCGTCTGGTGCGGGGCGTTATACGCCGGGCAGGCGGTGCAACAAGTATGGCGGCTAGAGCAGCTTGCCCGGGTTCATCAGGCCCTCCGGATCGATGGCGCGCTTGATCGCACGCATTACGTCGAGTTCCACGCCTTCGCGCCAGTCCGCGAGCAGATGCCGCTTGAGCTGCCCGATGCCGTGTTCGGCCGAAAAGCTGCCGCCGAGCCTGCGCGCCACCTCGGTCACGGAATGGATGAGCGCCGCGCCCGGGTCGTCGAGCCAGTCGCTGCCGGCACCCTGGGGTGCCACAAGGTTGAAGTGGATGTTGCCGTCGCCGAGATGGCCGAATGGGACGATGCGGGTGCCGGGCGAGAGCGCCGCGCACGCCAACGTCGCCTCGGCGATCAGCGTGGGCGTGGCCGCGACTGGGACCGAAATGTCGTTCTTGATGGTTGGGCCGGCGCGCTGCTGGGCTTCGGCCTGCTCCTCCCGCAGCCGCCAGAACGCGTGGGTCTGCGCCTCGCTCGCGGCCACCACGGCATCCTCGGCCTCACGCCGGTTCAACGCTTCCGCAAGGACGCTCTCGAGCGCCGCCTTCAGATCGGCCGCCCGGCGCGCCGTGGCGAGCTCGACCAGCGCGTAATGAGGGTGCTGCCCTTCGAACGGGTCGGCAGTGCCGTCCATTTGGTCGAGCACCATGCGGAAGGCGTCGCCCGAGATGTATTCGAAGGCGTGCAGCGCCTCGGCATCCTCGTCCTGGAACTGACGTAACAGGGTGAGCGCGGCCTCGGGTGTTGCGAGCGCCACCAGGGCGACCTCCCGCGAGCGATGCTGCCGCACCAGGCGCAGGCTGGCGGCGGTGATGATGCCCAGCGTGCCTTCGGCGCCCATGAACAGGTGTCGCAACGCGTAGCCGGTGTTGTCCTTGCGCAGGCGCCGCATTCCATCCCACAGCCGCCCGTCCGGCAGGATCATTTCCAGCCCGAGCACCAGGTCGCGCGCATTGCCGTAGCGCAGCGTATTGTTGCCACCGGCATTGGTGGAGAGGACGCCGCCGATCTGGGCGCTGCCCTGGCTGCTGATGGAGAGCGGAAAGGCGAGGCCAGCCGCCTCGGCTGCATCGCGCACCGTCTGCAGCGTGGCGCCCGCTTCCACCATCATGGTCATGCCGGCGCTATCGATGTCGCGCACCCGGTTCAGCCGCGACAGCACGAGCACGACCTGCCGGAAGCTGTCGTCCGGTGTGGCTCCTCCGCAAAGCCCCGTGTTGCCGCCCTGTGGAACGACTTGTGCTCCGTGCCGGGCGCAGATCGCCACCGCTGCGGCCGCGTCCTCGGCGGTGCGCGGGCGCAGGACGAGGCGCGCCTTGCCGTGAAACAGGCCTCGCCAATCTGTGACGTATGGCGTGGCGTCCGCTCCGGTCAGAACGCCCGATGGTCCGAGGCGCTCGAGGAGTTCGCGTTCGAGCGCGCCGGCACCCGGATCGCTCAAAGCGGCTCGATTCGGTCGCCCGCCGCAATCCGCCCGGCTGCGATCACCTCCGCATGCACGCCAAGATCGGTATGCCCGAAGGCACGGTGCAACTCGGCCACCGGGTTCGCATCGCGCTCCGCCGTATCCGGGTTCACGTCGGTCGCGGGACAACGGTCCGTTCGCTCCAGAACCCGCAACACGGCAGTTCCGGCGCGGATATCCCGGCCGACCCAGTCGAACTCGGACCACGCCGGCGCTCCGGAAAAATAGACGTTGGCCCTGAACCGCAGCTTCGCCCGCTCGGCGCCGCATGCCGCCTCCAGTGCCGCGATGCTGGCCAGGTTGATCAGGCTCACGACCGGACGGCGCTGGTCGCCGAACACATGGCCCGGCACATGATGGAACACCGGTGTTCCGCGCGCCTCGGTGCCCATGAAGGCAGCGAGCCACGCTGCTATACGGACGCGTCCCTCGACCGAAAGTGCGTTTTCCTCGACTGCATCGTCGCCGGCCTGCAGCGTCAGCATGCCGTTTTCGGGCGCGAACCGGCTACGGATCCGGGCGATCGACGCGTTCTTCATCAGGCACATGAAGCGCGATTTCGGCAGGTGCGTGGGGCGTTCAGGGTCGAAACCCGCATTTCCCTGTGCCAGCGCAAAGGCGCGGTCCCAGGCGATGGCTTCGAAGGGCGTAAGATCCGCATGGTCCAACGCCTCTGCTGACAGGCCCTTCACGGGGTAGCGGTAGAGGTCTTCGACGTGCATCGCTTTCCTATGGCCTCGGTGCCGGCATCTTGAGCCGACATGGTCCTGTACCCAGATCAATGCCGAACGCCAATCCGTGTCGCCTGATGGGGCCCGGAACGGCTCGTCGCCTGACATATAGGGACATGACAATCAATGGATCTTGAGAAATTCACCGAGCGGACGAAAGGCTTCCTGCAGGCCGCTCAAACGATAGCGATACGCGAATTTCACCAGCGTATCACGCCGGAGCACCTGCTGAAGGCGCTGCTGGACGATGAGGAAGGCGCTGCTGCCGGCCTGATCCGGGCGGCCGGCGGCAATCCGCAAGGCGTGCGGGCGGCCTGCGAAGCCGAGATCGGCCGCCAGCCGAAAGTGCAGGGCGGTGGTGCCGGTGCGCCGCAGATCACGCCGGAATTGGTCCGCGTGCTCGATGCCGCCCAGCAGGCCGCACAGGCGGGCGGCGACGAATACGTCGCACAGGACCGCGTGCTGGCGGCGCTGGCGGCGAGCGACACTGCGGGCGGCCGCGCGCTGCGGGCCAACGGCGCCAATCCTCAATCCATCGAACGGGCACTCGACGCCATTCGCAAGGGCCGCAAGGTCACCGGCCCGAATGCCGAAGCCGGCTTTGACGCGCTGAAGAAATATGCCCGCGACGTCACCGAGCTGGCGCGCGCGCAAAAACTCGATCCGGTGATTGGCCGCGACGAGGAAATTCGCCGCACCATCCAGGTGCTGGCACGGCGCACGAAGAACAACCCGGTGCTGATCGGCGAGCCGGGTGTCGGCAAGACGGCCATCGTCGAAGGCCTCGCGTTGCGCATCGTGCGCGGCGACGTGCCCGAGGCGTTGAAGAACAAGCGCGTGCTGTCGCTCGACCTCGGAGCGCTCGTCGCCGGTGCAAAATTCCGCGGCGAGTTCGAAGAACGTCTCAAGGCGGTGCTGAAGGAGATCGAATCCGCCGAGGGCGAGGTCATCCTGTTCATCGACGAGATGCACACGCTGGTTGGCGCCGGGCGTGCCGATGGCGCGATGGATGCGTCCAACCTGCTGAAACCCGAACTTGCCCGCGGCGCGCTGCATTGTATCGGCGCGACGACGCTCGACGAGTATCGCAAGCACGTCGAAAAGGACGCTGCACTCGCACGCCGTTTCCAACCGATTTTCGTCGGTGAGCCGAGCGTTGCCGACACCATCAGCATCCTGCGCGGCATCAAGGAAAAATACGAGCTGCATCACGGCGTGCGCATCACTGACGGCGCGATCGTGGCTGCGGCCACGCTGTCCAACCGCTACATCACGGACCGTTTTCTGCCGGACAAGGCGATCGACCTGATCGACGAGGCGGCGAGCCGACTGCGCATGGAAGTGGACAGCAAGCCGGAGGAATTGGACGAGCTCGACCGGCGGCTGATCCAGCTCAAGATCGAGCGTGAGGCACTGAAGCGGGAGACGGATTCCGCGTCGCGCGACCGGCTCGAGAAGCTCGAGCACGAACTCGCCAGCATCGAGGAGAAATCCACCGCCATGACGGCGACGTGGAAGGCCGAAACCGAGAAGGTGGCCGATACGCAGAAGCTGAAGGAGAAGCTCGACCAGGCGCGGAGCGACGTGGAGGTCGCCCAGCGCAAGGGCGATCTCGGGCGCGCCTCGGAGCTGCTCTACGGCGTCATTCCGCAGCTGCAGCGCGAGATCGAGGGCAGCCAGGAAGGCGGCAAGCTGGTCAACGAGGCGGTGACGGAAGAGCAGATCGCCGGCGTGGTGGCGCGCTGGACGGGTGTTCCGATGGAACGGATGCTGGAAGGGGAGCGCTCCAAGCTGCTGCGCATGGAGGACGAGCTTCGTAGGCGGGTGGTGGGGCAGGAGGACGCGCTGCGTGCGGTGGCGAACGCCGTGCGGCGGTCGCGTGCCGGCCTCGGCGACCCGAACCGGCCGATCGGCAGCTTCCTCTTCTTGGGCCCGACCGGCGTCGGCAAGACGGAGCTGACCAAGGCGCTCGCCGCGTTCCTGTTCGACGACGAGCGGGCGATGGTGCGTATCGACATGAGCGAGTTCATGGAGAAGCACGCGGTCGCCCGGCTGATCGGGGCGCCCCCGGGCTATGTCGGCTACGAGGAAGGCGGCACGCTGACCGAAGCCGTGCGCCGGCGCCCCTATCAGGTGATCCTGTTCGATGAGGTGGAGAAGGCGCACGAGGACGTCTTCAACGTGCTGCTCCAGGTGCTCGACGACGGGCGCCTGACCGACGGGCAGGGGCGGACGGTCGATTTCCGCAATACCATCATCGTGCTGACGTCCAACCTGGGCAGCGACATCCTGGCGGCGCAACCGGATGGCGAGCCGCTGGCCCTGGCGCAGGCCCGGGTGATGCGGGTGGTGCGTGACCATTTCCGGCCGGAGTTCCTCAACCGGCTCGACGAGATCATCCTATTCCGCCGGCTGCTCCGGACGGACATGGGCATAATTGTGGACATGCAGCTTGGCCGCCTGCGGGAGCTGCTGGCTGATCGGAAGATCGGGCTGGATCTGGACGGGCGTGCGAAGGACTGGCTCGCCAACGAGGGCTACGACCCGATCTATGGGGCAAGGCCGTTGAAGCGCGTGATCCAGCGGAGCCTGCAGAACCCGCTTGCGACGTTGCTGCTGGAAGGTGGCGTGCATGAGGGTGAGACCGTGCATGTCTCGGCCGGGATGGATGGTTTGTCGATCAACGGGAGGATAGCCGAGGCGGCATAGCGCCTTGGTCCCGGGCTGCTGCCGTCTCGCCAGAGGTGCTGGAGTGTGCAGCAGCCTGGTTCCTCCCGCATGCGGAAAGAGTTTGTCATCGTGTTGACACGGGTCGGTGGCCCAACTAGATAACTTCTCATCGACGCAGCACGCGAAAGTCACTTGCGGCGCGGCGGAGACTTCGATAGCTTTCCCGGCCTTGGCTGAGAGGCTGGACTGAACCGGAGGCGGGGGCATTCTGAAAAGGATGAAATCGCTGATCGGGTTAGTTTGTTCTTTGACTAGTGAATCGGAATGGAAGGGATACGTTG
>CAZZVF010000191.1:0-6337 GCA_964657355.1 uncultured Buchnera sp. | reverse complement strand
GCTCAATGAAAGCGCGCAATCACTGACGGAGCCCGCCCTGCCTGCGCACGTCGCCTTGCCCGAACAGGACACTCTTCCTGCCGGACCATGCTGCTTGCTCGTGCATGAGGAAGACCTGAACCCGGAAACGCTGGAGCTCCCGCGAGGCATCGCCAGAGCGGCCGTCATCCGTATTTTCCCCGATGGAGCGAAGCGGCGCCACGACGCCACGAAAGTCGCGTGCGACGATGCAAGAGATCGCATCTCATCGTGGCTGAAGCAGGAAGCAACGATACTCGATGGCGTGGACGGTAGCGCAGATTGGGCTGCAGGAATGCCGATCGTCACGCCCTACGCACCGGTGGGCCCAATCGCCACCCTCCTCCGCTCCGTGACGGCAACGCGGGTTATCCGGCCATGGGACGCAAAATGGTGGCCTTATTGCGACCGCGGGTTTCTCAAGCTGCGTGGGCGGCTCGATGTCTGAACTTGAGCCTTACAGCCTGCGCCAGTTGACGAAGCCTTCGCTGCCATAAGCCAGGCACGAGATGAAAGTCGCGCCGTGAGCAAGCTTTGCCAGATGCTCGTGTGCCACTTCGCGTTTCTCATACCGCAGTGCTGGATCTGCGCAGACGGCTGCGACCCCATGGTAGAAGCAATTGCCCCGATTTAGCGCAGCTTTGATTTCCGCCCTCTCCGCATCGACCGTGAGGCCGTAGTACACATTTCCACTGTTAAAGAATGCCGTTGGATGATCGACAATCCGGTCGGTCCAAACTCCCGTGACATCGTCGACGATGCAGAGTAAAGCAGGCGACTTGAGCATTTCCTCCTCGATGATCCGGGCGCGTGCGCTCACGAGCGTGCTCAGCTTCATGATGTAACCGGCGCCGGACTTGGCTGGAATGCGCTTGGCGGGATCGAGATTTTCCTTCAGCAGGCCGCCTGCCCGAAACCGATACAGCGTGTCCTCCGGTGTTCCGGCCGGGCATAGTGTCGAGACCTCGCCTGCGCAGGTCTCGACGGTGTGCAACAAGGCTGCACAGAATTCCCAGCCGTCGCCCAGATGTGCCTTTATGTAGGCAAGACCGCGATCATCGAGTGCATGCTGCACCAATTCGGACATGGCATTCGTCCAGGCAAAGAGTTCTAAGCCGCTGCCTGGATCATGGCGCGAAGCTTGGGATAAATCTGGCCGGCCCAGGCGCGGCCGGAGAACACGCCGTAATGGCCGGCGCCGGTCTGTAGATGGTAGGTTTTCCGCGCCGTCGGAATACCACGGCACAGATCGAGCGCAGCCATGGTCTGGCCGACGCCGCAAATGTCGTCGCGTTCGCCTTCCACCACCAGCAGCGAGGTTCGGCGGATCGCAGCCGGATTCACCAGCTCGCCGTGCCACCGCATCCTGCCGAGCGGCAGGCTGTGTTTCTGGAACACCTCGGCCACCGTCTCGAGATAAAATTCGGCGGGTAGATCGGCCACCGCGAAATACTCGTCGTAAAATCGTTTATGCGCGGCGGCAGCTTCCTGTTCGCCGGCGAACAGCCTGCGAAGCTGCGCCAACTGCGCGTTGATGTGGCGGTCGGCGTTCATCGCCATGAACGATGCGAGCTGGTAGAAACCCGGATAGACGCGTCGTCCCGCCCCCGGATAACGGTCGGGCACGCGGGCGATCGCCTTGCGCTCGTAGTCTGCGATGCTTTGCTGCTTTGCCAGGATATTGACCCGCGTCGGGCTTTCACGCGTATCGATCGGACCTGCCATCAAGGTCAGGCTGCGCGGCTGCGCAGGATTGCGGTTCGCCGCCATGACGGAGGTCGCCACCAGTGCCGCCACGGCCGGCTGGCAGATGGCCACCAGATGCACGCCCTGCCCGCCATCCTCGCGCATCGCTTCGAGGAAACGAATGATGTGGGCAGCATAATCCTCCATGCCAAATGGCCCGTCCGACAGCGGAACGTCGCGCGCATTGTGCCAGTCGGTGATGTGCACGTCGCAATCGGGCAGCATGGTCTGCACGGTCGGGCGCAGCAGCGTTGCGAAGTGGCCCGACATGGGGGCTACCAGAAGCACCTTCGGCTGCGGCGCAGTGGTCTCCTTCTCGAATCGGAGCAGGGTGCAGAACGGCGTTGCATCCACCGGCACCTCGCGAACGGGCACCATGCGATTGCCCATTTCGACCGCTTCTATCGCAAACGGCCGGCGGGCATGGGTGATGACCGCGCTGGCGTAAACCTCGCTTGCAGCCTCGATGAGCCGGAGCGCCGGATTGTGGCGCGCCGCCGTGATCGGGCGCACATACTCGCCCCACAATGCGGCCGCGAAGCGCGAGGGAGCCAGCAGGTCGGATTGAGCCTGGTAAAACTGGTAGAGCATCGAGTGAGGGTAGCGCCTAACCTTGTTTCAGCGGATGCAGGTTGCGTGCTCCGAAGCATGGTGGCAAGCGTGGCTCGGCATGACGCACTCCGGAATGCTATGCTCTCTCCGGACCGATCGGCATAGGGATACCCGCGATGGCACCGGCCGAAGCAACCCTCATCATCAGCAGCAGGAACTACTCGTCCTGGTGCCTGCGCGGCTGGCTCATCCTGCGACTGTCCAAGCTGCCGTTCCGCACGGAGATGCTGGCCGTCGATCACGAGCGGGCGCGGGCGGAATTGCTGCAGCAGACCTCCTCGATCCGCATTCCATCGCTGGTGCATGGCGGCCTGGAGATCTGGGACGTGCTGGCGATTGCCGAATATCTGAACGAAATCTGCCCGGACTCAGGGCTCTACCCCTCCGACCGCACCGATCGCGCACTCTGCCGCGCCGTGTGCGCGGAAATGCATTCCGGGTTCACCGCCCTGCGCTCGGCCTTGCCGGTAAACCTGCATGCCACACGGCCGAACTTCCCCATCTGGTCGGGCGTGCGCGCCGACATCGCACGCATCGAGGAAATCTTCGCAACCTGCCTGGCGCGGTCGGGGGGGCCGTTCATGTTCGGCCGCACGATGACGATCGCCGACGCGATGTTCGCCCCCGTGTGCACACGGTTCGTGACCTACGACGTGGCGCTCGACCGGGTAAGCGGGGCCTATCGCGACCACATCATGGCGCTGCCCGATATGGCCGAATGGATCGCCGAGGCACAGAACGAGCCGGATCTGGTGTCCGAACTCGAGGTGGAAGGCGAATTCTGAGCGGATCGGCCAGCCCAGGATCTCCCCCTCCAGGCTTTCTTTGGCTGCCTGTTCCTGGTACGGCCTGGACATGCAGCCGAAACCGGCGGGTTTGTTCCGCCAGGCACAGGGAATTTGCCGCCTCGCCGATGGATATCCACGCGCATCGTTATGAAATCGAAGATGAGGCGTGGTTCCTCACGGTGCGCAGCGCCTTACAGGATCTGGGCTACCGGATGCGCATTCTTCCGCACTCCATCATTTTGGAAAAAGATCAGCGCGACCCTCGGATCTTCGGTAGTGCACGAGATCTGCTGGAGTTCGCTCAACGGCAAGGCGCCGCCATAAACCCCTCTGTTTTCGCGGCAGCCGAACTCTACGGCGACGGGCGTCCATCCACGCTCGCGGGCAGGCGCACCCAGTCGCAGTTCGAAAAACCGGTGCCCGGTGTCCCGCAGCATGAAGCAGCACCGTCACACGGCGCAGAGCGCGCACTGGAGGCGGAGGTCAGACGGCTTCGTGCCGTCACCGAGGAGGCCGAGCAACAGCGCGACCTGTGGCGCATGACGGCGAAATCGGCCCAGGAGAGACTGGCGGCCTTCGAGGCGCCCGGCGGAGCGGAGCCTGGTCTGGACAAGCGTTTCGAACAGCTGAAGCGCCTGCTCGCCCGCGAACTTCACCCCGATCTTGCCGCGGACGCAGACGAAAGGCGGGTGCGTGAAGTGATCTTCAAGCGGGTCTGGGCAAAGATCGAACAGCTGCAGTGACGCGTGTCGACTGATCGCCTGCTGGTCCGCCAGGTCAGCGTGTTCCGTGGTGAACGGCTCGTCCTCGACCGCCTGGACCTGGGACTTGCCGGCGGCGAGGCATTGCTGCTGCTTGGTCCGAACGGTGCCGGGAAGTCCACGCTGCTCCGGGCGCTGGCCGGGTTGAAGCGTATCGATGCCGGCAGCATCACGCTGGACGGCGAGACGGACATTGCCGGGCTTGCGGCCTATCTGGGCCATCTGGACGGGCTGAAGCCCGGCCTCACCGCGCTGGAAAACCTGCATTTCGCGGCATCTATGTCCGGCCGGGACGTCCGCTTCGCGCTCGAGGCATTGGCGCTGGAGGCACTGGCGGCACTCCCGGTGCGCATGCTGTCCTCCGGCCAGCGCAGGCGCCTCGCCCTGGCCCGGACCATGCTGTCGGCAGCACCGTTGTGGCTGCTCGACGAGCCGACGGTCGGCCTGGATACCGCATCGATCGAGCGGCTCGGCCATGTGCTCGCCGTCCATCGCGCCCGTGGCGGCATGGTGGTGGCCGCGACCCACGTTCCATTGCCGCTGCCAGGCGCACGCAGCCATGCACTCGAACCCGTCCGTGCGATTTCAGAGAACCTCATGGCGCCCGCAGATGCAGCCGGCTCGAGGTCCCCGTGATGCAAGCTTTCTTTGCCCTGCTGCGGCGCGACCTGCGGCTTTCCGCCCGTCACGGCGCCGACACGTTCGGCGCCGTCTTGTTCTTTTTCGTGGCAGGCGGCCTGTTTCCGCTGGCGATCGGGCCCGCGCCCGAAACGCTCGCCCGCATCGCACCAGGCATCGTCTGGGTCTGCGCACTCCTCGCCACGCTGTTGCCGCTCGACCGGCTGTTCGGCGGCGACCTCGATGACGGTTCACTCGACCAGCTGATGCTGTGCGGTCTGCCCCCGAGCCTGGTGGCGCTGGCGAAGGCCTGCGTGCACTGGCTGGTGACCGGCCTGCCCCTTCTGGTCGCCGCGATGCCGCTGGCGATCATGTTGCGGGTGCCTGATGCAGCCCTGCTGCCGCTCGGCGCGGGATTGCTGCTGGGAACGATGGTGCTGTCGCTGCTTGGCTCGGCCTGTGCCGCAATCGTGCTGGGCGCCCGCCGCGGTGGCGTTCTGCTGCCCGTTCTGGTCCTGCCGCTGACCACTCCTGTGCTCGTCTTCGGCAGTGCGGCCGCGGACGCAGCGTCGGCCGGCCTGTCCCCACGACCGCATCTGCTGCTGCTCGGCGCCTACCTTGCAGCGTGCCTGCCGTTATGTCCCATCGCCGCCGGAGCAGCCTTGCGGGCCGCTGTGGACTGAGGAGCTGCCGCATCGTCTGCATGGCAGAGTTTCAATTTTACCGCGCGGCTTCCAAAGATCAGGATCGCTTTACTGTAAAACGCGTTTTGTCAACAGGTTAGCTGACGAGCTATCGAACGTGTTGCAGTGCAGCGACGCAAAGAGTTCCGCGCCCCACTTTTGCCCTTGTTGCGTCAACTCGCTGCCTTTGTGCAAGACTTAACACATTAGAAGTTCGTGGCGGGCATAGTCGCAACACCGCAAGACCAACGTGCGATGTTGCATCGCACAAGTAATAAACGGTGTTGCGCCGGAGTCGCCTGAAAGCATAGTTTCATTGAGCTCACGCCCACGTGAGGAGCCGTATCATTCACATAGTTTCTCTCGATCAATCACGTGCCGCTCATAAAGCTTCCGAATGGTGGCACGGCGCAGTGATCTACCAGATCTATCCCCGCAGCTTCTTCGACAGCAACGGAGACGGCATCGGTGATCTGCCGGGCGTGACCACGCATCTGGACCATGTTGCGCGCCTCGGCGTTGATGCGATCTGGCTTTGTCCGGTGTTCGCGTCGCCGCAACAGGATTTCGGCTACGATGTGGCCGACCACACCAGTATCGATCCGATCTTCGGCACGCTCGAGGATTTCGACCGGATGGTTGCCCGGGCGCATGCGCTCGGTCTTCGCGTCCTCATCGACCAGGTTTGGAGTCACACCTCCGACAAGCATTTCTGGTTCCAGGAGAGCCGGCTCGGCCAGGCCGGCACAAAAGCGGACTGGTACGTGTGGGCCGACCCCAGTGAGGATGGAACGCCACCGAACAACTGGCTATCGGTTTTTGGCGGTGCCGCCTGGGCATGGGAGCCACGCCGCCGGCAGTACTACCTGCATCACTTCCTATCGCATCAGCCGCAGTTGAACCTGCATAACCCTCTGGTACAGGATGCCCTGCTGGAAAGCGGCCGCTTCTGGCTCGACCGTGGCGTCGACGGCTTCCGGCTCGATGCCCTCGATTTTTTCACGCACGACCCTGAACTGCGCAGCAATCCGCCGATGCCGGCGGGTGGCCCCGCGCCCGCCAAATTGTTTGGGCGGCAGAACCACATGCACGACATGATGCAGCCGCAGAC
>CAZZVF010000190.1:0-6341 GCA_964657355.1 uncultured Buchnera sp. | reverse complement strand
AAACTCTTGTCTGTTGGACACGCTTCCGGAAAGAACCGCGACAGCACTCGCAAAAGTCTTTTGCTTCTTTTCCTCAGAAAAGAAGGCCTCCCCTTGTCTGTCAGACTTGGTCGGCCAGACTAAGCTTAACATCGCGCTCCTGCGTCCCCGCCACACTAAGCGTGAAAACAGTGCCAGGTTTACCCCTGAACTGTTCGCGCAAATCGTAAAGGGCGATGCCGGCGGCAGGTTTTCCGTCGACCGCGCGGATAACATCCCCGCTTTTTAGCCCGGCTTTCGCAGCGGCGCTGTCGCCGGACACGTCGGCGATCAGGATGTTGCCGTCAGCGGCACGCGAGATCCAGATCCCGGAGCGGTCGAATACGTCGGGTTCGGCGGAGAGCGCGTTGGGAGCGAGCCATATTTTCTGGTGGCCGTAATCGAGTGTGACGGTGAAGCGTTTCAGAATATCGCCGCCGATATTGCCGGCGGTGCGGGCGGCTGCAGCGGCACCGGCTTTGTCCATGACGAGATCGGCGACGGGATTTTTCAGCGTCGTGTCGCCGATGACGAGGGCACCGGGACGTGCGAGCAAGGCGCGCGAGGGGCCGCCGACGCCATAGCCGGTGGTGGCGCTGCGGATCGCCTTGTATTTCTCGACCAGTCCGTGCGCTTCGGCGAACGGGCGCATGAGGGTGAGGGCGGAGCGTGCGCCGGTGTCGATTTCGAACTCGCCGGACGCGCCGTCGACGCTGGCTTGAACCATTGGAATATGGCCGTCGAACGTGAACGGTATTGAGGGCGCGTCGGGGGCGTGGAAATCGTCCGGTTTGGTGAAGGTGATGGTGCGGGCCGCATAGTCTATCGTGGTAACGGCGCGCTTGGCGAATTCGTAGCCGACCAGGCCGGCAGAGTCGGCGCCCTCGACGGCGATCCATTTGGTGCTGTCATCGGCTGCGAACACCTGGTCCTTCAGCGTCAGGCCGCCGATCGATACGCTGCCGACTTTGGCCAGGCCGGTTTCTGAGATGTCGCTGCCGAAGCCGCCGCCGGGGAGTGCCCCTTCGAGTTTCACGCCGAGCGCTGCGGCATGTTTGTGGTCGAAGAAATTGGTGGCGCCGGTGTCGAACACGAAGGGTTGCGGCGGATGGCCGTTGATCGAGGCTTCGAGATAGATGTGGTTGTTGATCAGCCTGAACGGCACGGTGACGGAGGTTTTCTTGGCCGGAAAGATGGCGTCGTAGGCCGGCGGCGGCGGCGGCGCGAAACGGTTGGCGGGCATGGTCTTGTTCTGCTCGACATGCTCGACCTCGACGACCTGGTCGAATTTCGGATTGCCGCCGACCCGCACGGTGGTTTTCCCCGGCACCCTGACGTTGCCCACCTTCGTCCAATCGCTCAGCAGGTAGGTCTGCGGTTGCGGCCCGGTGAGCTGGATTTCGCGCGCGACGAGGTGGGTGCTCGGGTCGAACCATAGTTCTACCGGCTCGGCGCCCGTGGGTGTCACGCGGACGGCTTCGTAGGTGACGCCATCTGCGGTTTTCTGGCCCGCGTAGCTGGTTTCCGCAGGCCAGCGCTTGGGGAACAGGAACGCGTTGGTGGAGAGGTAGACCTGTTGGATGGCGGCGGCTTCGGCTTCGCGCGAGGTTTCCACCCGCACCTGGCCGCTCGCGTCGGTGGTCCAGGCGCGTTCACCGTCCCAGCCCTGTCCGCCGCGATCCGGGCCGAGCACGTAGCTGAGCGCCCGTTTTTGCCCGGGCAGGTCGTCGACGGTCTCGTAGGTGCCGGACAGGCCGCCCGCGGAGAGGCGGCCGCGCTCGTCCCAGGTGGTGACGCGGTCCAAAGCGGCGCCGCCCATGGCCTGTTTCGCCGCGGCGAACAGAGCGGCTGCCTTGCTGTCCGGCTGCGCGCCAAAAGCGGAGTTGAGGGCGGCCCCGGCGAGCACTCCCGACAGCAATATTCCGAGCAACCCCGCGTCCGGGGTGTTCTGCTTGCGCCTCATGTTTATCTCCTAAATCGTGATCGATATGCGGAGAGTTGCAGTTGCCGTGCCAGTGCGTGCATGGCGAAAAGCCGTGGTTTGCGTGGTGCGGCGGCCCGGATTGGCGCGGCGTGCCACGCGCGTTGGCCAGATCCTGTCGCATTACGCCAGATGCACGCTGGAACGATGCGCGACTTACCCCGTTGGGAGATGGGCCGTCGACGGCCGCACGACAGGAACGAGCACCCATGAAATCGAGTTTCGCAGCCCATATGTTTGCCGGTGCTTCGCTGTTGGCGCTGGCGGCTTGCGGCGACCGCGCAAAGCAGGACGTGCTGGCGGGAACCGGTCCAAATCCGGTCCTGCTGGCCCAGCAGCACGACACGATCCCCACCTTGAACATCGCACCGGCGCGCGGATGGGCGCCTGGCGAAACACCCGTCGCGGCGCCGGGCCTTGTGGTCAGCGCATTGGCACGCGGGCTGGATCACCCGCGCAATTTATACGTGCTGCCGAACGGCGACATCCTGGTGGCGGAAACCAATGCGCCGGCTAACCGGCCGAAGGATTCGCCGGGCATCAAGGGCTTCATCGGCCGCATGGTGCAGAAGCGGGCAGGGGCCGGCGTGCCGAGCCCGGACCGGATCGTGCTGTTGCGCGAGGCGCCGGACGGCACCGCAACACAGAGCGTGTTTCTCACCGGGCTGCACTCGCCGTACGGGATGGCTTTGGTGGGCGGCGATTTGTACGTTGCGGATACCGACGCGCTGCTGAAATTTCCCTACCACGATGGCGACACCCATATCGACGCAGCGGCCACGCCGGTGACCGAATTGCCCGCCGGCCCGATTGATCATCACTGGACGAAGAACGCGGTCGCCAGCGTTGACGGCGCGAAACTCTACGTTTCCGTAGGCTCGAACAGCAACGTCGCGGAGAACGGCATCGCCGCGGAGGAAGGGCGTGCGGCAATTTGGGAAGTGGACCTAAAATCGGGGACACATCGGATTTACGCCGGAGGCCTGCGCAACCCGAATGGGCTGGCTCTGGAGCCAAAAACCGGCGCGCTGTGGACGGCCGTGAACGAGCGCGACGAACTCGGCAGCGATTTGGTGCCGGACTACATGACGTCGGTCAAGGATGGCGGCTTCTACGGCTGGCCGTATTCCTATTATGGTCAGCACGTCGATGCGCGCGCCCAACCGCCACGGCCGGATCTGGTGGCGTCGGCCATCGTGCCGGATTACGCTCTCGGCCCGCACACAGCGTCGCTGGGCCTGTGTTTCTCGCACGACGCGGTGCTGCTGCCAGGCGCGTTTCGAGACGGCACGTTTGTGGGCCAGCATGGTTCGTGGAATCGTAAACCCCTCAGCGGCTACAAAGTGATTTTCGTGCCGTTCCACGACGGTAAACCGGCCGGCATGCCGGTGGATGTGCTGACCGGGTTTGTCGATGCGAGTGGGAATGCGCGGGGGAGGCCGGTTGGGGTGGCGATCGACAAGGCGGGGGCGCTGGTCGTTGCGGACGATGTGGGGAATGCGGTTTGGCGGGTTACGGCGGGGCGGTAGTGAGGCAGGCACGGGTTTAGGGAAGGCCTACTGTTCTGGAGAAAGCAGCAAAAGACTTTTGGGAATGCTGTCGCGGAACTCTCCGGTAGGGTGTACATAAACTCCAGTATTAAGTAGCGCGATATCTGCTTGTTGATTGTAAGTTTCCGGAAGGTCAGCGTAGTGACGTTTATGGTCCGGCGACGCGGCTCATCGTCCAGCCCCGGCTTGTACGAATGACGGTGGCCGACCATCGCCTGGGCACAAAACCGGCAGGAGGAGGCTCAACGAGCGGCTCAGATATCATTGCGAGGTCAATTCGGTCAGTGCGATCCCAACGCGTGGCGGAGATAGCGACGGGGATTTTTGATGGCGCTTCACTCTGCTTCCATTCGATAAAAGCGGTGTCGCCTCGGCGGCGCCAGATTTGTGTGGGCCAATGCCCACCTCCTCCATCGGTCCCAGCAACGACCAGCAGCCTGTCTCCCTCGGGACCGAGATAGGGGATGTCCGGCAATACTGTTTCACGCCCGGTGTACGAGTCCACGATCAGACAGCCAACTCTTTCGTAGAACCGCTCTTGCACTAGAAAAAACCCTGCCGGGCGAACGAACGCGAGCAATGCGTAATCCTGGCACATTCCCATCAAGGTTTCACAATCGCCTTTGGTTATGTAGGAATGAGATTTTCCATTCGAGAAGTTGAGAGTGAGCGTGTTTCCCTTCCGCACCGCTCGGCGGTTGGTGGCAAGGATCATGGCGGGCTCTAGTTGCTGGACACTTGAATCGTCGCCAGTGTCCTGGCGTTTGTCGAGGGTAGAGGCCAAAGTCGCTCGAATACCTTGCAAGCCGCTGTCCTGATTTGCCGCTCCTGCGGGGGAGTGCACCAAGAGCACCGCGCCTAATAGGACTGAAGGCCACGCTCGGCTGCTCATCCATTGGGGGATCGTGGAAATCATGTCATTCCAACCGTTTTGCGGGCTAGCGCTGCCGTATTACCGATAGAGCGCAAGAGCATCCTAAGCCTTACATCCAGGGTCGCGGCCGCTAACCGGTCAATTCGGCAAATACCACAAAGAACTACTTTCGTCGCCCGTCAGGCCGCTTGGGTCATGCACCCCCGTGACGGGGCCGAAACGGGATGGTAAGGCGGTTTGAGCAACGAAGAGAAGCCGCCGTGTCCATTGCCAAGACGCTTGCCACCGTTCTGTTTTGCCTGGCCGCTACGAGCACGCAGGCGGCCGACCTTCTTGTGGATAGTGGTGGAACGTCGCTCGACTATGCGCACCTCGCGGAGGCGAGCCGGGCGACGTATCACGGCCGGTACAGTGAGGCTCTAGGACGCGTAGACGCCGTGCTCGCCAAATCGCCAAATTTCGCCGGGGTCTTCATGATCCGCGCGCGCTACTACATCGACGTTGGCCGATACGCGGAAGCTTTAGCGGACCTGGACCATGTCGCCCAATTCCATCCGGATGCTGCGAGCGTTCCCCTTACGCGCGCCTTGATCTTCATCCGCCAGCGGAACGGCAAGCAGGCTCAGGATGCCCTTATCCAGGCTGCCAAGATGCCCCAGGACTCACGCTGGAAAGGCTCCTACGAAGGATCTAGCAATGCGCCCGGCAGCAGCCTTTATCACTATGTCAGCCAGCATACGATCTCCTATTCTCTAGTGACGGACAGCTTAGCCGAGGAGTTGCTTGGCCACGACGATGCGGCGCTCGACTCTTTGGACAGCGCAGTTAACCGCGAGCACGGATTTTCCGAACACATCTTGGCCGCGCATTGCTACGAGGCTGCCGTGGCGGGCTTGCTGGGCATGGCGGAGCTCACCTGCACGCAGGCGATTGCGCGTCAGACCTATGATTTTGGCGCCTACGACTCTCTGGGTTTCGTCCACCTGAAGATGAAGAAGTGGGACGCGGCGCTGGCCGACTACAACAAGTCGCTGGCACTTCGCTCCGACCTCACCATGTCACTATACGGAAGGGGCGTTGCCAAACACGCAAAGGGCGATCTCGCGGGCGGCGATGCGGATATCGCAGCCGCCAAGAAAGGCGAACCGGACATCGTCAATATCATGGCGCGACTCGGTGTGACGGCAAGTTGAAGCAGGGCGCTGGGCGCAGGAATTAAGCTACTGCGACGAGCAGGGTTAGGGCAGCGAGAGAAACGGGATTGGCACACGAGGCCCGCAACGAGACACCGAAAACACGCGTCGCCTACAAAGCGCGTGTCCTGAAAGTAAGTTAGAGATGAGAATTGGCGACAAGGTTATGCTGCCAGGTCGGATGCCAGGCGTAGTAGTGTGCGTTATCGATACCGGAGAATTTTCCGACGAGTACCCTGAGGGAAAATGGGGCTACCTGAAGGTCAAAATGATGATTGAAGGGCCAGACTTTGGCCTGGCGCACGCTGAGGAGTATCAGGTTACTCTCATCAATGAGCCCATTCCAACCTGAGCCACAACCAAGTTTCTTGGTTCGTTGTTTTAACAAAGAACTGCTTTTCTAAACGGCTGCCCGTCGTCGCCGCTTGTTGATTGCCGCGAGAACCGTCCGGATATCGGCCAACCCCAATGCCTGCGCGAGGGCCGCGTAGAGGGACAGGCCGACTGCAACGAGCAGGGCGAGTACTACCAGTGGGACATGGTGGCCGGGGTGGGGAATCAGCAGGTCGCGGGCGATCCAGAGGCCGGCGCCCATGATGGCGGTGGCGGCGAGCATTCGGGCGAGGCGGCGGGCGAGTTGGCGGTCGGGGGCGAGGTAGCCGCGGCGCAGCAGCATGGCTGCGAGCAGGCCGGTGACGAGCACCGAGAGGAATGTGGTGACGCCG
>CAZZVF010000189.1:0-6345 GCA_964657355.1 uncultured Buchnera sp. | reverse complement strand
GTCATCCGCAGCTCCAGCGTCTCCAGGCTGCGCATCAGCAGCCACCCTGTATGCGGGTCGCTCATGGTACCGAACGCGCTGCGCATGGACCGGATCGACTTCAGCGCCGCACGCGAGCCGAGCACGGCGCCGGCCACGACGTCGCTGTGGCCGCCGACATATTTGGTCAGCGAATACACCACCAGGTCCGCGCCGTGCTGCAACGGCTGCTGCCACAAGGGGCCGAGGAACGTGTTGTCGACGATCAGCGACGGCCGGCCGCCGGGCTGGTCCGCCAGGCTGTCGGACAGGGCACGGCATTCGGCAATGTCGATCAGCTCGTTGGTCGGATTGGCCGGCGTCTCGATCATGATGGCGGCGATGCGGGCGCCGGGCTTGAGGCTCGCCTTGGCCTCCGCCAGGCGCGCCTGGATCTCGTCCTCGGGCAGGCTCGCCGCGAATTCAAAACCCTGGATGCCGAATTGCGGCAGCACCTTCATCAGCAGCGTTTCGGTGCCACCGTAGATCGGAGCGTTGAAAAACACGATGTCGCCCGGCCGCGCCACGCTCAGCAGCGCGGTCGAGATCGCCGCCATGCCGCTGGCGAACACCAGCGCCGCCTCCGCGCCGTCCCACACCGACAGGCGGTCTTCGAGGATTTCAAGGTCGGGGTTGTTGAACCGGCTGTAGATCAGCCCGGAATTTTCGTCCTCGCGCTTTTCGCGCAATCCCGCGAGCACCTCGAAGAACGACTTGCCGTGTTGCGCCGAACTGAACACGAAAGTCGAGGTCTGGAAGATCGGCACCTTGACCGACCCTTCCGACAGGGCGGGATCGTAGCCGAACCCCATCATCAATGTTTCAGGATGCAGGGCCTGGCCTGCCAGTTCGCGCTTATGGTGGTTCATGCCCCAGACTAGCGCGTGGGCCATGGAGAAGGAAGCTTGGCGAAAATTGCTGCACCATCACACTATGACGTCCGGCAGTGGACGGGCAAGTCGTGAACGAACCCAGATGCATCCTGAGGCAAGCCAGCCCTAACGATGCGGAGGGCGTAACCGCCGTGCTGGCGAACGCCTACCCGGCACTCATGGCACCTGACTACGATACTGCGACACTGGAGGCCGTCTTGCCCGCCATGGTGGTTGCAAATGCACGGCTGCTGGCGTCGGGCACGTACCATGTTCAGGAGGCGCCCGGTGGCACGATCGTCTCCTGCGGCGGCTGGACGGTCGAGGCGCCGGGCACGAACGCGATCGAGAACGGCGTCGCCCACATCCGCCATTTCGGCACGCATGCCAATTGGATCAGGAAGGGTTTGGGCGCGGCCATATTCGAGCGATGCAGGAACCAGGCGCTCCCGAGAGGCATCCAGATTTTTCGATGTTTCTCGAGCCTCAACGCGGAGGCTTTCTATGCCGCGCTCGGTTTTCGCGTTGTCGAACGGACCGAAATCCAGATCGGCGGCCAGCTTAAATTCCCCACGGTCGTTATGGTCTGGACCGATGCGGCAGCCTAGACGGAACTGCTCTTCACCACCTTGGTGAAATCTGACCATTGTTCGACGCGGAAAGCCAGAATGTCGCGAACCGAAGCCGGAAGCCAGGGCAGCGCCTTCAAAGCCGTGATCCCAGCAAACAGGTTCGCCAGATCTTCGGAAGCATTGGTGTAAACACTGCCCTGCACGCGATCGTATCCATAAGCCGCGAGTGCATTTCCGATGTCGGCATAGGCCTGAGACACGCCTTTCGGGTGGTGCTGAGCCGTCTCGGCCACCACCGGGTCGAAGGCGATGGCGAACATCAGCGCTCCCGCGGATCGTCGAGAATGGCCGTGAAGCGGTAGTCAACTTCCTCACCGGATTCCACGACGCGCACGCGCATCATCCGGTCGCCATCGGGAAGCTCGTCGCCTGCCTCGATAATTTCGTAGACCGGTCCGACAAGGCCGAACCGTCGCCACGTCCCGACCAGATTTGTGGGATTGAGCAAAACCGAACTGTTGGCGTTTGTATGTCCCATCACGGCACTATAGCACATGCCGCTTATTCCGGGACGTTGTGCGGCACACCTCTATGCGACAGGCCGACCCATGAATCCCACTATCCGGCACCCTGACCGCAAGACATCCCGCCTGCACCGCATCTTCCACGACCAGGACGGCATAAGCAGCTTCTGGCGCTGCATGATCTTCACCGCCGTGCTCGGTACTGCGGCCTTTGCTGCAACCATCGCGTCCAAAGCCTTCCATATGAAGCAGGGCGGCGAGGTCGGGCCGCTCATGCTGACGCTGGGCGAGGCCGCCTCGTTCGCCGTTGTGCTCGGCGCCACCGCCCTGATGGCCTGGATCGAGGGGCGGAACGTCTGGTCGTACGGGCTGGGTGGGCGGCATAAGCCGCGCCGGTTTCTGTATGGGTGCGTGGGCGGTTTTGTGTCGCTCTCCGTGCTGGTGGCCGTGCTGGCGCAAAGCCGCGTGCTGGTGTTCGACGGGCAGGCGCTGCATGGCTGGCGCATTGCGGCCTACGGGGCTGCTTGGGCGGTGGCGTTCACGCTCGTGGCGCTGAATGAGGAGGCGCTGTTCCGCGGTTATCTGCAGTCGACCATTGCGAAGAAGCGTAGCTTCTGGTGGGCGTCCTGCATCACCTCGGCGATCTTCGCCGGCACGCATATCCATAACGGCGGCGAGACGGTGTATGGCGTGGGCTTCGTGTTCGCCATCGGGTTTATGTTCTGCCTGATGCTGCGCGCGAGCGGATCATTGTGGCTCGGCATCGGGTTCCATGCGGCCTGGGACTGGGCACAGTCCTATTTTTACGGCACGTCCGACAGTGGGCTGGCGATGCTGGGGCACCTGTTCAACAGCCATGCCGCCGGAAACCCGGTGCTGAGCGGCGGGCCGGCCGGTCCCGAGGGCAGCCTGCTCGCTCTTCCAGTCATCGCCATCACCATGCCGCTGGTCATCTGGGGCTGGCTGCTCATTGCCCGGCGCACGCCTTCCCCGTTCGGCGCGCTGGTTCAGGAAAATCCCGCCACCGCACGCGGCACGTAAGGCGCCTCGAGGGCCTTCATTTCCTCCGCGTCCAGCTTGAGCGACAGCGCCGCCACCGCATCCTCCAGGTGATGCGGCTTCGACGCGCCCACGATCGGCGCAGTAACCCCCGGTTTCGCCAGCAGCCACGCCAGCGCGACCTGCGACATCGGAACATCGCGGACCGCCGCGACCTTGCCCACGGCGCCGACGATCGCCTCGTCGCTCGTCTCGCCGCCCTTATACAGCGTGCTGCCGAACTTATCGGTCCCGGCGCGCTTGGTGGCACCCTGCTCGTCCCATTTGCGCGCCAGCCGGCCGCGCGCCAGCGGGCTCCACGGAATGACGCCGATGCCCTCCTCCCTGCACAGGCCGAGCATTTCGCGCTCCTCCTCGCGATACAGCAGGTTCAGATGGTTCTGCATGGAGACGAACCGCGTCCAGCCATTGAGCTTCGACAGATAGAGCGCCTTGCAGAACTGCCAGGCATACATCGACGACGCGCCAATGTAGCGCGCCTTGCCGCTCTTCACGACGTCATGCAGCGCCTCCAGCGTCTCCTCGATCGGCGTCTGGTGGTCGAAGCGGTGGATCTGGTACAAATCCACGTAGTCCATGCCGAGACGGGTCAGGCTCGCATCGATTTCGGCAAAGATCGCCTTGCGCGACAGCCCACCGCCATTCGGGCCCTTGCGCATCACGCCATGCACCTTGGTGGCAACCACCACCTCGTCGCGCGGCACCATGTCGCGCAGCGCGCGGCCGACGATCTCCTCGCTCGAGCCCGCCGAATACACGTTCGCCGTGTCGAAGAAGTTGATACCCAGCTCCAGCGCCCGATTGATGAACGGCCGGCTCTCCGCCTCCGGCAAGGTCCACTCATGCGTGCCGCGCCCGGGTTCGCCATAGGTCATGCAGCCCAAGCAAAGCCGCGAGACGGACAGGCCGGTCTGGCCGAGCTTCACATATTCCAATGGTGGGTCTCTCAGAGGTTCGCGACTGCAGCGCCGGTTACGCGTGATACCCTGTCCGGTTTGTAAGATCGTGCCACTTTGGAGTGACCGACAAACAAGCTAACCTCCCAGCCGCATGTCCATATCCGCACCGTTCATCGCGCGACCGATCGCAACCTGCCTGCTCTCGGTGGCGGTCCTGCTCGGCGGCGCGCTCGGCTACCGGGCGCTTCCCGTCTCCGCCCTGCCGCAGGTCGACTTCCCGACCATCGTGGTCAGCACGCAATACCCGGGGGCCGGCCCCGACACGATGGCGACGCTGGTCACCGCACCGCTCGAACATCAGCTCGGCCAAATCAACGGCATCGTCAGCATGCAGAGCTCGTCCGCCGTCGGTTCGAGCGAAATCACGCTGCAGTTCGACCTCACGCGCAGCATGGAAGGTGCCAGCCAGGACGTTCAGGCGGCGATCAGCCAGTCGCAGGGCGTGCTGCCGTCCACGCTGCCCTATCCGCCGACCTACAACCGGGTGAACCCGGCCGACGCGCCGGTGGTCAGCATCGCGCTGACCAGCGACACCATGCCGGTCGACCAGGTGGCGGACGCGGCGGACACCTATCTGCAGCCGAAACTCAGCCAGATCGATGGCGTCGGCCGCGTCGTCGTGCAAGGCGGCTTGAAACCCGCCATAAGGCTGCGGCTCGACCCCGCCCGCCTCGCCGCCTACGGCCTGTCGATGGAGGACGTGCGCACCGCTGTCTCCTCGGCCAACGTCAGCGGCGCCAAAGGCCTGTTCGACGGCCCGAAACTCTCCTACGCGGTGGGCACCAACGACCAGCTGCTGACACCCGAGGCGTACAAGAATCTCATCATCGCCTGGCGCGCGCCCTCCGCCGTGCGGCTCAGCGACGTCGGCACCGTGGTCCGCGGCGTCGAGAACGATCGCGTCGCCGCCTGGTATCAAGGCAAACCCGCCGTCCTGCTCGACGTCCAGCGGCAGCCCGGCGCGAACATCGTGAAGACGGTCAACGAGGTGCGCAGCGAACTCACCGATTTGCAGAAAGGCCTGCCGCCCGGCATCAAACTTCAAATATCCGCCGACCGTACCGCCACCATCCGCGCCTCGGTGGATGACGTGCAGGGCACCCTGCTGCTCGCGATGGTGCTTGTCGTGGGCGTCATCTTCCTGTTCCTGCGCTCGTGGCGCGCCACCCTCATTCCCGCCGTCGCCCTGCCGATGTCGCTCATCGGCACCTTCGGCATCATGTCCTGGCTCGGCTACGGCCTCGACAATCTGTCGCTTATGGCGCTGACCGTCGCCTCCGGCTTCGTGGTCGACGACGCGATCGTCATGATCGAGAACGTCGTCCGCTACGTCGAAGCCGGTATGAAGCCGCTCGAGGCGGCCTTTGTCGGCGCGCAGCAGATCGGTTTTACGATCGTCTCCCTCACCGTCTCGCTCGTCGCAGTGTTCATCCCGCTGCTGTTCATGGGCGGCGTGGTCGGACGGCTGTTCAACGAGTTCGCCGTCACGCTGTCGGTGGCGGTCATCGTCTCCGCCGTGGTATCCCTCACGCTCACCCCGATGATGTGCGGGCGGCTGCTGCGGCCGGCGAAGCAGACCAAGCCAGGCCGCGTCGACCGCTTCTTCGGCGGGCTGGTAAATCTGTATCGCCGCAGCCTGGTGTTCGCGCTGCGCAACAACGGGTTCGTGCTGGTCATTGCGGTCGCGACCCTCATCGGCACCGTCGCCCTCTACGTGGTGATTCCGAAAGGCTTCCTGCCGCAGCAGGACACCGGCGCCATCGTCGCCACCACCGAAGCGGCGCAGAACATTTCCATCCCCGCCATGGGCGCGCTGCAGATCCGCGCATCCGACGTGGTCATGGCCGATCCCGCCGTCGCCGGCGTCGCCTCGCTGGTCGGCGCCGGCACGGTGAACCCCACGCCCAATGTCGGCCGGCTGTCCATCACGCTCAAGCCGCGCCGCGAGCGCGACCCGGTGCCCGTGGTCATCGCGCGTTTGCAGAACAGCCTGCACGGCATTCCGGGTCTCACCACCTACATGCAGCCGGTGCAGGACATCCAGATCGGCGCCCGCGTCAGCCGCACGCAATACCAGTACACCCTGGTCGACACCGACGCCGCCGAGCTCGCTTCCTGGTCGCCGAAACTGATCGACGAACTGCGCCGTTCGCCCGAACTCACCGACGTCACCAGCGACCAGCAGGAAAGCGGTTTCGCCACCCGCATCGTGGTCGACCGCGACGCCGCAACGCGCCTCGGCGTCACCATGCAGGCCATCGAGGACGTGCTGTACGACGCGTTCGGCCAGCGCCAGATCAGCACCATCTTCGAGCAGAGCAACCAATATCGCGTCGTGATG
>CAZZVF010000188.1:5015-6383 GCA_964657355.1 uncultured Buchnera sp. | reverse complement strand
CCAGACTGTACCATGAGCCAGACCGGGCGCGCCGTGGCCAATTTTCCCCGCCCGCCTGCAATCGAGCGGGTGCCCGACCGCGTGCGCATCGTGCTGGGGGCGGCGACGATTGCCGACACGGATGCGGCATGGCGCATCCTCGAGACGTTTCACCCGCCGACCTACTACCTGCCGCGCGACGCGTTCGCCGACGGCGCATTGATACCGGGCACGCACACCAGCTTCTGCGAGTGGAAGGGCACCGCGATCTATTACACGCTGCGCGGCGGCGCGCGCACCGAACGCGATGCAGGCTGGGGCTACCCGCAACCCTCGGCCGCGTATGCCGTGCTGAAGGATCATGTCGCCGTCTATGCAAGCCGGATGGATGCGTGCTTCGTCGGTGACGAACGCGTGGTGCCGCAGCCTGGTGGCTTCTATGGCGGCTGGATCACCCAGGCGTTCGCCGGCCCGTTCAAGGGCGGCCCTGGAACCCAGTTCTGGTAATGCGGCTACCTGTTGTCGGACGACGAGCCGACAGGATCACGGTGAGCGATTGTATCCGCACCGGCGCGTAAATGCCAGAGATCGGGATAAAACCTAGACTTCGAAGCATCTTGACGCTAGCGTATCGACTCGGGATCAGGATGATACGAACTTGCTGCAAACAGTGCGAAGCGCGGTGCTGGAACTGCAACCAGAAAGCACTGGGCTGTTACGCGGCCTGTTGAACGGGTTCAAGGCCGTCGGCGACAACGAGGCAACGGCATACGACAGCCTCAAAAAAGCCGTTCCCTTCCTGCATTTCATGTCGATGACCATTTTCGAGGATGATTGGTACGATCCGATCCTCGTCATCGAAGTCAATTTCGACGGCCTTCCGGGCCCGTTTTGGAGCCAGTTCGAAGCCGCGTTCGGAGAACGGTTCCGCTCAGTATTGAGATGCGGGAAAACACCGCGGGACGGCATGGCGAATTTGTTCACTTCTGTGACTCGCTCCGGTTCCACAGCTCCCATGGCGCCGCTACTCGAAGCGCTCGCACGCAAACCTGCTGTGTGCCACCAGGGAAACCGTGGCCTGGACCGGTCGCGGATCGAGGGTGAGGGTGAACTTTTCCAAGCCGTGCAGGAAACGCTGGACTTACGCTACGGAGCGAACGGCTGCATCGCCGTCGGCGGCTCCAAAGACAGCCAGCAGGCAATTCACCAGGTCCTGCGCACCGCCTTGCTGCCAAGGTTCGACTGGCTCGACGCGCCCCCCGTCCCACGAATCACCCCACTCGATAGTCTCCAGGATTATTTGGCGATCGTCGTTTTTGCCCTGCTGGTCGTACTCGCCCTGCTCGCGCCCGGCATCGCCGCCAACGCGGCGTTCGACGGCTGGGGCGA
>CAZZVF010000188.1:0-5005 GCA_964657355.1 uncultured Buchnera sp. | reverse complement strand
CATCGCGGTGGCCGCGATATTCTCGCATTTCACTGCCTTCATTATCCTTGCGGGAGCAGCAATTCTTCTGAATTTGTTGCTTGGCAGGGATGACCGGGTTTCGCTCAGCCCGCAGGTTATCGGGCTGCTTCCGATCGGTCTCGCCGCACTTGCCGCCGCCGCGATGCTCGAGGCGGCGAGCGTCGCATTTCTCGTGTCGTTCCACCACGGACACGTGCAGCATTACGGGCATCATTGGCGTGTCTGTGCATCGCTGTTCGGCTTCGGCGTGCTGGGTCTCGTTCCAGTGCTGCTCGGCGCTGTTCTGTGGATCCGTTATCTGGAAAAGCGCGATCCGCCGCAGGATGCACCGGTGCAGGATCCGGCAGTGCTGCGCGCCATGGCCGAGCGTGAAGACAAGATCGCCCAGAACCACATGGGAAGTGTCGTGCACCTGAAGCCAGGGGTGCTGCGTGCGGTGTCGCTTCGTGTGGCGCTGAAGGGCCTCGGCCTGGTGCTGCGCGTCGTCGCCCGCGACGGCTATCTCGGAAGCATGCGGACGATCCATTTCGCGCACTGGGCGATTGCCAGCAATGGCGGCCGGCTGATATTCTTCAGTAATTTCGATGGCAGCTGGGAAAGCTACCTGGATGACTTCATCGAAAAGGCCCACATGGGGCTGACGCTCGCATGGACGAGTGGCGTCGGGTTTCCTCCGACCCGCTTTCTGGTGCTGGATGGCGCGACGCAAGGCCGTAAATTCAAGGCGTGGGCACGACATTCCATGGCGGAAAGCCTGTTCTGGTTTAGCGCCTATACGAGTTTCACGGTAAACCAGATTGAGCGGCAGGCCTGTCTGGCCGACGGCCTTCGCAAGGCCTCTCTGACTCGACAGGAGGCCGAAGCGTGGGCGCTTTATCTCTAACGACGCTCGATCCGGGCAGCAACGTTGCAACTCTGGACGATGCGCCGAGCTGGCGTCTGACCGACGAACACGCAACCATCACGCAGGGCCTCGTCGTTAGTCCGTTTGCGCACCTCCCGGAATCACGGGCGCTGTTGCTGAAGCTGCCGGATGCAGGCGGCGGCGCATGGCTGAAAAACCTGCGTGCCGCGTGCCCAATCACGAACGCTACAGGTGCGGCGACGCCGGCATCCGCGATCGCGTTTACGTGGACCGGCCTCAAGGCAATGGGACTCGACGGCGCGGCACTGGCGACGTTCTCACAGCCGTTCCAGGAGGGCATGCACCAGGCCGATCGTCAGCGCCGTCTGAGCGACTTGCCGGACGCCGGAACTGTCATCGATGGCGGCGCTCAATGGTGCGGCAATACGCCGGACACGGTCGTCGCCGCACATACGTCGCCCGAGGCAGCCCAGGCGATCGCTGCTTCACGGGCGCGCGCCGCCGAACTGACCGTCCATGTCCTGTTACTGCTGTTTGCGGCTGATACAGGTTCGCTCGAGACCTTCAGCGCCGCCGTCGAGCAGGTTCTGCACCAGGACGGACTCACCATTCAACGTAGCCTTCTGCTGTCGCTGAGGTTCGATGATCAAATGCGCGCGCGGGAGCATTTCGGGTTTGCCGACGGTATTTCGCAACCGGTGCCGGAGGGCGACGCGATCACCTCGTCCGCGGGAACGAAACTGCCGCACGATCCACTGCACGGCATTGCCGCGGGCGATGTACTGATGGGCCACGTCAATGCGCAGAATGAGGCGGCCCCCGGCCCCATGGTCGCATGCGACCTTGATGCCGACAGGCTGCTTCCGCAGGAGGGTGTGCCGCCGGGATTTGCCAATCTCGGCCTCGACGGCAGCTATCTGGTGGCGCGCGAGCTGCGGCAGGATGTAGCGGCGTTCTGGAACTCGATGGCAGCCGCGAGCGGCAGCAAGTCTCCACCAGACGCCATATGGCTCGCGGAACGGGTCGTCGGGCGCACGATGGACGGGGACCTGCTGGTTCCCGGCGGCACGCTGCCTCCAGCGCCCACAGCGAGTTCCGGTCCGCGCAACGATTTTACCTTTTTTGCGAGCGACCCGCACGGGCTCGGCTGCCCGGTCGGCGCGCACGTGCGCCGCGCCAATCCGCGCGATGGATTGGCCCCGGACAAAGGCTCCACTGACACGCTCCTGCAAGCGGCACAGAATCACCGCCTGCTTCGGCGCGGCCGGAAATTCGGCCCCACGATCGCCAACCCGCTGGTGGATGACGGCGCCGAACGAGGCCTGCTGTTCATGTGCCTGAATACCGATCTGGTCCGCCAATTCGAATTCGTCCAGCAGACGTGGCTCCTGAACCAGAATTTCGGCGCATTGCTGAACGAAACCGATCCCCTGCTTGGGCCACGCGGGAGGTTTACCATCCCGACCGAACCGCTAAGATTGCGCCCCGTGGTCGAGACCTTCGTGAAATTTGCCGGCGGCGAATACTTTTTCCTGCCCAGCATTCCGGCGCTCGATTACCTGCAGACCCTGCCTGCTCCGGC
Source organism: uncultured Buchnera sp. (assembly GCA_964657355.1). Lineage (GTDB taxonomy): Bacteria > Pseudomonadota > Alphaproteobacteria > Acetobacterales > Acetobacteraceae > BOG-908. The sequence continues at coordinate 2,537 of CAZZVF010000188.1, read as the reverse complement.
AACGCCTGTTGCGGGAAATGCTGCGGCGTGAGCGGTGCTCCGACCATGCCGCCGGTGCGCACCGATATCCTGCGCCCCGACACGAGCGGCCTCAAGGGTCGTGTCATTGCCTGGGGAATGGCCCACCTGGAATGGGTGTTCGCGTTTTCGCGACGCTTTCTCCCGATCGTCGTGCTGCGGAACTTTGCGGCCGTGACGCGCTACGACGACGTGCGGGAGGTGTTCCTGGCGGATGCCGACTTTCCGGTGCCCTACGCCGTCAAGCTGCAGACGATCATGGGTGGCGAGCCATTCTTCCTCGGCATGGGCAACACGCCGGACTATCGCCGCGACACCGCCGCGATGCGTTCCGTGGTGCGTCCGGACGATCTCGTGCCGCGCCTCACGCAACAGACGGAGCGCCGCGCGGAGGAGCTGATAACGGCATCAGGCGGCCGCATCGAAGTTGTCGATCAGCTCTCGCGCAACGTGACGTTCGATGTTTTATGCGACTACTTCGGCATCACCGACACGCCGCAAGCGGACCTGCGCGTGTGGGCGACACGGCTGTTCGAATTCCAATTCGCCGACCCCGGCAACGATCGTGATCTTGGCGCCGAAGTTGCCCTTATGGCCCCAAAGCTGCGCGCCCATATCGATGGGCTGATTGCCGCCAGTCGCGCCGCCACAAGCGATCGGAGTGGCGCTGAGCCGGCTGACGTGCTTGGCCGGTGCCTGCGGAAACAGGCGCAGGGCATCCACGGGTTTTCCGATACACAGATTCGCAGCGCACTCATCGGGTTCCTGGTGGGCGGCCTGCCCCAGCCCCCAATGGTCGTACCGCAGGCGCTGGAACAGTTGCTCAGGCGCCCCACCGACCTCGCCGGCGCCCAGCAGGCGGCGCGGGATGGCGACGATGAACTGCTTGCCGGCTATATCTTCGAAGCACTCCGTTTCGATCCGCTCGCTCCCGCTTTACCGCGCAACGTGGCACGGGATCACATCGTCGCCGAGGGCACCTGGCGCGCCAAAACGATTCCGGCCGGTAAGACGATGTATGTATCCTTCGCCTCGGCGATGATGGACCCCAGGCGGGTCTCGAATCCGACACTCTTCAATCCGAGACGGCCGGCAAGCGACATGATGCATTTCGGCCTGGGCCTGCACAAATGCTTCGGCTTTTACATCAACCAGGCCCTGCTCCCGATGATGCTCAAGCCCCTGCTGAAACGCGAACACCTCCGACGCGTCCCAGGCGTCGACGGACGGCTTGTAAAACGTGGTCCGTTCGCCGATGCGCTATGGGTGGAATTCTAGAGCTTTTCCGCTCGGAGCTTCCGCAATCAAGCCTCGCCAGTGCCTGGTTGACACACGCGCGTTCAACGTCGCGCCGTAGAGCGAAGCGGGTACATCCACGCTTCCTTTCCGAACAGCGGTTTATTGCCTAGGATGCGCACGTAACGACGTCCGATGCGGCAACCGGGCGCACTGTTCGAGGTTCGGAATGCGCCTGCTTCCCATCATCCTGGCGACCAGCCTGGTCTCGGCCGGTGCCGGCTTTATCGTCGGCCGCTCCGTGCAGCCGCTACCGCCGGCGACATCTCCGGTCGCGGCAAACATTCCAACCATGCCGCCGCCGGCACCGAGCGGTATCGCGGTGACTTCAGCCGCCCAGCAGCCCGAGGCGGCGATTGCGCAAGCAGCACCGAGCGGCGTGCGCGCGCTGAATATCAAGCGGATCGCGCTCGACACGAAAGGCAACAAGGCACAGGCCTGCCTGGTGTTCAGCGGCACCATCTCGACCGCGCCCGATTTCCATCCGGCGGATTATGTCCGCATCGCACCCGCCATCCGCCCGGCGCTGCAGGTGAACGGCGACCGGCTGTGCATCGGCGGCCTGGCGTTCGGCGTCACCTACCAGCTCACGGTTCTGGCGGGTCTTCCGGGCGCCGACGGGTCGCGCAAGCTGGCCGACGAGACGCTGCCGCTCGGCCTGGGCGACCTGCCGGCAAATGCCGATTTCGCCGATGACGGTTTCATCCTGCCGCGCGACGCTTCGGGCGGCTTGCCGGTCGCCACCGTGAATGTGTCCCACGTGCACATGCGGGTCGAGCGGATCACCGACCGCGTGTTGGTGCGCACGCATCTCGGTGCGGACTACAGCGACAACAATCCGGAATACGACCCAACGCTCGAGCGCTCGGTCGATACGCTCGGCGTGCCGGTCTGGGAAGGCGACCTCACTGTGAAAGGCGCCCGCAACGAGAAAGTGACGACGGCTTTTCCGCTGGCGACCGTGCTGCCGCATCGCCAACCCGGCGCCTACCGGATCAGCCTGCTGACCAAGGAGCGCGGCGGCCGCGCCAGCCAGGATTGGGAGGTCACCGGCACGCGCTGGGTGTTCGATACCGACCTCATGCTCACCACCCACCGGGCTGCCGACGGGCTGCATGTGTTCGTGCGCTCGCTGGCCGGCGCCAATCCGCTCGCCGGCGCCGAGATTTCGCTCCTCGCGGCCAACAACGACGAGCTCGGCCGCATGGCGACGAACGCCAATG
>CAZZVF010000187.1:0-6400 GCA_964657355.1 uncultured Buchnera sp. | reverse complement strand
CGCTCCGCATCGGCTTCCCGCCTCAGAACGACCTGAGGTCAGCGTCGATCGCCGCATCACGAACGATCGTTTTCGATGAAAACATAGCCGCCACCGAATTCACGATCAACGGCAAACTTTACAGCCCGGATCGGATCGACTTTCGAATTCCGCTCGGTTCTGTTGAAGAATGGACCGTCCGGAACGCCACGCTGGACTTCCACGTGTTCCACATGCACCAGCTCGGCTTTGAGGTCATCGAAATCAACGGTGTCGTACAGCCATTCAGCGGTTTTGTGGATGAAGTTCATGTTCCGGAAAAAGGCGAAGTCAAGTTGTTGATCCCGTTTACAGATCCGTTGATCGTCGGTCACATCATGTTTCATTGCCATGTCTTGAAGCACGAGGACCATGGAATGATGGCCAGCCTGGAAGTTTACCGTCCTGGTTCAGCACCTATGTGCAAGGCGCCTGCGCTACAATAAGCGCCTTTCTCTTCCTTCTGCCGGACGTAAAATAGAATGATAACTCACGGTTCGCGTCATCACTGATACGGACCATGCCCATTGGCTCGCCGCATCCTCTAAAACCGCGACGCGAACAAAGCAGTGCTTCCGGCCTGCTCACTTTGCAGGGGCCCATGCCGGCCTCGGCGCAGGCTTGATTGGCGGAACGATTGCCGGTGTCGCGGACTACACGGATGGCAGGGGTAGCCACTCTTGCCGAGCACTACGTCTCAACGGCATTGATCAGCGCAAGCAATGGTTCAACCAATTGGCGCGGCAGCATATCGAGCGGCAGGGATATCCCGCCGCCCAGATATCGGCCCGGTGTCTAAGAGAGTTATAGAAGGCTTGCTGACCAAACGACGATGCAGCAGGCACTCTGCCTAATGCATTCATTCTAATTTTGAAGAAAGACTTTGCATCCTCGACGGAGTACCGCAACATCGAGAATGTTTCTGCGGGCCGGAGGCGATCATGGTTTCTCTGGGCAGCGCCAACTCCTCGAGCAACAGAGACCCGGCTCATGAGACAGGCACAACCAATGGCAGCGTAGCACCAGCGGAATAATAATGGGTTTCTGCCGCAATGCTCTGTCAAGGGCAAAATCCCGTCCGTGCATTGCCGGCAAGACGCGACGCCCTGACGTCGCGCTAAACGCTCGCTTGCGCAAGATACTGGGATTTGCAATACCAGGCGTTCTGCTGGCGGTTCGTGCTGCGCTGAGCGGGTGGACATTGCAGGAAGCTTTTTGTCAGGCGGCTTCGGCGATGGGGAAGTGGTGCGCAACATATTTTGCGAGCTGTTTCTGCACTTGCTCGTCTTGAATAAATTGTATGCGGAGCATTTCTGCGTCGTTTCGGACGACACGAGCACTGATCGGCGTGGGCAGGATACCTTCGATTGTACAAGTCTCTCCCAGCGACATGCCGGTGATGCCGCTCACAGCAGCGCCGCCTCTGCTGATATTGCAGATCTTACCTGATTGAAGCTGCTTTACCGCATTGGCTACTCTGACAGGCACATTGCAGTCGTATCGGCAGAAGCTTCGCCAGTCGCTCGCCTCGTTTGTCGCCTTGGTGAAGTAGGTGACTTCGTCGCGGAGGATTTCCGAGCGAACCTGCACATCGCCGGCCGCGGTGGTGACCTGGCCCGAGGCACCTGAGTTGTGCTGGGCGTCCTGCTGCAGCTCACGCATGCCTTCTGCAACCTCGGCAATGCTGGTTGCTGCTGCCTGAAGATGGACATTGATCTCGCTTACGGCATCGCCCTGGCCTTGCACGCTTGTCGCAATGGCCGCACCGCTTCGTTCGACATCGCTGATCCGCGCGGCCATGTCGCGGATCAGCTGCATGGCGCGACCAGCGCTGTCGCCGACGGCTGCAATGCGTCCGGAGATATCCTCGGTTGCCTGAGCTGTCTGCCTTGCGAGTGCTTTCACTTCACCTGCCACGACCGCAAAGCCTTTTCCCGAGTCGCCTGCTCGCGCCGCCTCGATCGTGGCGTTGAGGGCGAGCAGGTTCGTCTGGTTGGCAATACCTGAGATCAGCGCGACCACGGTTCCGACTCCATTGGCGACGTGACCCAGTTCGTCCACCAATCCACGCGCCTGTTCTGCCTCGTCGAGCATCAAGCGGGTCGCCACGGTGGATTTCGTTACCACTGCCGCGATGTCACGGCTGGATATTGAAAGCTGAGCGACGACGCGCGCAACGGTCTGTGCATTTTCCGTCGCACCCTCCGCGAGTTCGCCCACCTTGAATGACTGCAGCGCCATCCGGTTCGCGCGATCGGAGAGCAGTGTCGCTGTCGTTTGCAGCACCGTGACGGCCGAGCCGACCGAGCCAAGCTGGCCGGCGACATTACTGCTGAAGTCGGCCGACATCTTCGTCAAGGCGTGCTGCCGCTTGCGCCTTGTCTCCAGGCCTTCCGCCACCTGCACTTCCATGCGCCTGTTGTCGAGCAAGGCCTGCTTGAACACGCCGAGCGAGCGGCAGAGATCCCCGATTTCATCCTTGCGCCAGGCACCATGCACCTCGGTTTCGACATCACCGCGGCAAAGCCGTGCCATGTCGGCGGCAGCCTGACGCAATGGCGGCACGACGCCGCGCACCAGCGACCATCCTGTGATGAGCGCGCCGCAGAGGGCGATCCCGAGCGTGCCCAGCAGTAGCTTGCGTGCTCTGGCGGCAGACTTTTCAGCTTCGTCCCGCTGAGCGAGCCCATCATTCGAGAGCCGGTGCGCGGCCCGGCCAAAATCAGTGCTTACCGCTGCAAATGCAGCGCCGAGGCCTTCGGCTGGTTGCGCTGACAACCCATCTAGCGAGCGACGAAGCCGCTGCAAGACCAGCTTCGTCTTCGGCGCCTGCACGCGCGACACCGCTATGTCGAGGCTTGCGACGATATCCTGGATCGGACCTTTCAGCTCGTCATTACTCAGTTTTCCAGGAGCGCGACCTGCTGTGAAACGTTCAAAGGCGACAGTGCCACGACTGACGAAATCCTGCGTGACGAAAGCCTGATCGTAGAGATTTATCGCGAGCAGACTCAATCGCTGCTGGCTGCGCCACGCGTCGGCGGCCATCAGGGCGCAGATCCCGATGAACACGAAGCACGCGACGATGATCTTTGAGCGCACTGTCATCTAGCTTCCCGCCAGGTGGACGCAAAATGCTGCCCAGGCTCGACGGTCTCACAACAAGCTTAAGAAATGTTTAGCCGGGCGCGCAAACGGGCATTCCTTCCATGCCGGCGCGAACCATCAGCATGCCCGCCACCGGACTTGAACCGGTACGCCCGAAAGCTGCGGATTTTAAGTCATAGAATCCGGCTAGAACCGACCGGAGGCAACCGGACGCGGACTCAAAGAAAGCGTCAGGAATCAGCGATTTAGCTTGCGACGCTCCGGACTTTAGCTGATTCTACCCGAAGCAAGCGGATGCTCTGGTGAGTCCGCAGTGAGTCCGCAGTCGGAGGTTCTATGGCTGAGCAAGCGTTCAAACTGACGGAGAAGACCGTCGAGGCGGCAGCCTGCCCCGCTGGCAAGAAAGACGTGCTGCTTTTCGATAGCGAGACGCGGGGCTTCGGCCTGCGGATCTCCAGCAAGGGCAACAAGACGTTCATTGCTCAATATCGGGCGGCAGGCGCGGTCCGGCGAGTTGTGCTCGGCAAGTTCGGTGTGCTCACGGTCGACGGGGCACGGCGGAAAGCCAAGGTGACCCTCGGGGCGGCGGCGGACGGGCGAGACCTGGCAGCAGAACAAAAGGCCAAAGATACCGCTGCGAAGAAAGCAGCCTCCGATGCCGCGTTCACTTTTGGGGCGCTGGTCACGCAATGGGCCGCTGCCCGCGAGGGCGACCGCCGGCCCTCCTACCTCTCGGAAGCAGTCAAATGCTGCAACCGCAACCTGCCGACCTGGAGAGACCGCCCTGCCGGTTCGATCACCGTCCGCGAGGCTGTGCGTGCGCTAGATGCCATCAAAGCCACCAAGGGCACGGTCACTGCCAATCGAACGCTTGCTTATGCAAGGGCAGCTTACGGCTGGGCACAGAAGCGCCAGCTCATCGAAGTGCACCCGCTGCGTGGCATTGAGCGTCCCGGCCGGGAGAGATCACGGGAGCGCGTTCTGACACAGAGCGAGCTGCAAGTTATTTGGAAGGCGCTGGGTGGCCTAAGTCCGCTTGTGTCCGGCTACGTGAAGACCCTTCTCCTCACGTTGCAGCGCCGGGAAGAGGTCGCGTCGATGCAGTGGCTTGAGCTGGCGCCGGACTTTTCGACCTGGACGCTACCGGCAGCTAGGGCAAAGAACGGCCGAACCTCCATCGTGCACCTAGCCGAACCAGTGCGAGCGATCATCCAAGCGATGCCCAAGATCGAAGGCAATCCATTTGTCTTTGCTGGTGAGCGAAAAGGCCAACCGATCAGAGGCTTCAACTCGGCAAAAGCGCAGCTGGACCGCTTGCTTGCAAAGACCGACGAGCCGCCGCCCTGGTGCTTCCATGACTTCCGCCGCTCCGGAGTAACTGCGCTCGCTGGCATGGGCTTTGCGCCGCACGTTTGCGACCGGATCTTGAACCATATCACCGGCAGCATCCAAGGCGTCGCCGCTGTTTACCAGCGGCATGAGTTCCTAGCCGAGCGCAAAGCAGCGTTGGATGCTTGGGCCGTCTATGTGACGCGAGGGACGTCAGCAACGGACAACGTCATACCGTTGAAGGGGGCTGCGTGATGGATATGCCCGACCCTTCCGACAAAGCCGCCCTACTTGCCTCGGCTATCGCTGAGATTGCCACCGAAGAGGTCTCACAGCCGCAGATGGCGGCTGGCGTACATACCTTGTTAGTCACTGGAGGAGATACGGATCGACGTCAAAGCCGAAAGGCTAATCCATCCGCTTACTCGACAAGCAATCTGCAAACTCGAAAAGAGCTGCTGCTAGTAAATAAGTCAGCAGCACAACTGCACGACGCCCTTAAGCAACTCCATGCTCCCGCCTCTGCTGCATTTCGTGACCTTGCAAGCGTCCGGCGCGGGGTGCGGACAATCGAGATCATAGCAGCGTATGCGGCGGAACAGGCTGACGATCTTGTGGCGTCGACCGAGACGGTTCCAATGACTATGTCCCCTCCAGAGATGCTTGCGATGAAGGCGGCATATGTTTTTCTGACTATGCGTAGGGAAGCCCCAACGATCCGGAACCAGGAAGGCCAAAAAGCCTACGGACCTTTCTTAGACTTCTTAGAAAAGGTGTTCGAGATCAGGGGCGTGACAGCCAGTCCTGAGAATTGCGCCAAGGTTGCTCTGCAGAGCATGGAGAGAACTCAGTCAAAATTCTAGCTGCAAACTCCATTGGCCTCCCGTGATGTGCCTCCAATAGCTTCCGTTCATCGCCGTTTGATGCGGCGCAGATCGGAGACTTTCGATGGAAGCCTTGAAGTCAGCGGCCGACGAATATCTTACCGACGCGCATTTTTGCGCGCTCGTTAACATTACGCCTAGGACTAGTAATGAGTGGCGGCGCCTTGAAAGCGGCCCACCCTACATCCGGGTAGGTTCCCGTCGCATCCTGTATCGTCGTCGTGACGTGGAAGCGTGGATGGCGAGCCGGACATTCCGCCATCGTGCCGCCGAAATGACCGGCCAGGCTGCCTGAAACATCAACCGACCCGACGCCTTGCGCCAGGTCGGTTGATCATTCGCTACTGTTTCGACGTGCCCGGCAAGGCGTCATCAACGTAGTGAATATCAGTCGCTTCTGCAACCGGGAAGTCGGGTCTTGGAGAACAAGACCTATGCACGATCAAGCTACACTAGATACGCCCGCAGCACGCGGGTATCCCGTGATTAGCCTCGCCCGCTTATCACCTCGCTTCCTCGACATGTTAGCCGATCTTGAGTTGCAACATGGCCATACTGGCGCAGCCGAGTTGCTTTCCCGCCGTGCGGCAGACCTGCGGGAGGCGGCGCGATGAGCGCCGCTTGGACCAGCGAAAGCATCATTGACGATGCGGTCTATGACGGCGCGGGAAACTGCATTGGCAAGATTGACCACCCGCCTCTAACCCCTGCAGCAATGTCCGAGCGACCATGCCGGGCAATTATGGGGACAAATAAGCAGCGCTTCGACCTGATCGTCGCCGTGTCGTACACCGGGCAAGTCTCGACAGATGTTCTCTACCACGCCTTTTTAGTTTTGGATCAAGGCGGGGCCGTTTGCCTGCTAGCATGGTCAAGCGTCGCGCTTAACGAAACGTGCGATGCGCTGCTTAGTCTCTTCAACCGTCTGCCACGCGGCGGCCGCGCATGAGCCATCTCGCACCCTCTAGCCTGACTAAGCTGGCGAAAATCTGCGCCATGTTCAGCAGCACGTACGACGGTGAACGTGCGGCAGCAGCAGCACTCGCCGACCGAATCGTCCG
>CAZZVF010000186.1:0-6405 GCA_964657355.1 uncultured Buchnera sp. | reverse complement strand
CACCACGATGCCGCCGCCCGCCACTGCACGTGCGCCGCCACCGGTCGGACCACTTGCCAGCGGCATCGCTGCGGATGGCACGGATGCCAAAGCCGGCGGCTGGCTCTGCAGCTTGCGCACCAGATCGCCCGGCGTCGGCAACTCCGAGGCATGGCACAGCCGGATCAGCACCATTTCGGCCGCCGCCCGCCGGTCCGGCGCCTGTTCCACTTCCGCGGTGCCGCGCAGCAGCATCTGCCAGGTGCGTGCCAGCACCGGGATCGACAACCGGTCCGCCAGCGCCGCGCCCCGTGTGCGCTCGGCTTCCGGCAGCTCCTGCGACTGACGCAGTTCCGGCACGCTGCGCAGCCGCGACAGCGTGTGCGTCAACTCCAGCATGTCGCCCAGCACCATGCCGAGATCGGCGCCAAGCTGGTGCGCGCGGTCGGTGATGAACAGCGCATCCGCAGCGCGCCCCTCCATCACCGCTTCCATCAGGTCGAACACCAGGCCGCGATCCGCCATGCCGAGCATGTCCGCGACCGCCGCCGCCGTCACGACGCCATCCCCGCTCGCATTATCTCCCTGCGCAATGGCCTGATCCAGCAACGACAATCCGTCGCGCACCGATCCGTCCGCCGCGCGCGCAATGGCCGCAAGCCCCTCCGGCTCCACGCTGACATGCTCAGCCTGAGCGATCTTCGCGTAATGCGCAGCCAACGTCGCAAGCGGTATGCGCCGCAGGTCGAAACGCTGGCAACGCGACAGGACCGTCACCGGGACCTTGCGGATTTCCGTTGTCGCAAACACGAATTTTACGTGCGGCGGCGGTTCTTCCAGCGTCTTCAGCAGCGCGTTGAACGCGTTGCGCGACAGCATGTGAACCTCGTCGACGATAAATACTTTCGTGCGCGCCTGCATCGGACGAAACCGCGTCGCCTCGATGATTTCGCGCACGTCGTCCACGCCGGTGCGGCTCGCCGCGTCCATTTCCACCACATCGGGGTGGCGGTCGGCCAATATCGCGCGGCAATTGTCGCATACGCCGCACGGATCGGGCGTCGGGCCACCTTTCCCGTCGGCGCCGACGCAGTTCAGCGCACGTGCGATGATCCGCGCCGTCGTCGTCTTCCCCACACCCCGGACGCCGGTCAGCATGAACGCATGGGCGATGCGGTTGAGCGCGAAAGCCCGGCGCAGGATGCGAACCATGGCATCCTGGCCGATCAGGTCGTCGAATGTCGTAGGACGGTATTTGCGCGCCAGCACACGGTATGGAACGGTGCCAGGGTCGGCCGCCACGGCGACTCCCGGATCGATCCCTGCAGGTTTCGGGGCCGGTGCGTCGCCGAACAAACCCGGGCCTTCCGGAACAGGCGCAGGCAGGTCGTCGTCAAGAACGTCCGACATCGGCGGCCCGTTGATCCTCAGAAATAAACTGGCACTTCAATACCGGCGCGCCCGCCCATGGACGCGTGCTGCCGATGCTGGGCAATGGGTGGGAGGCCAACAAACGACCCGTGCGTTGACCCGCTGCGGCTGCTTCCTTCCGGACCTGACCGGGTTGGCGAGGCGCCCGTCCGCCGCCGACCTCCCGCCCAGAGTATCGGGCCACACGCCGGTCGAAGCAAGGCCCGGGGCATCGACCCGGTGGCTACTCGAAGGCGGCCAGCTTGCCTGCATAGAGCACAGGACCGGTCGGCTGCCCGGTCGGAGAGCCACCTTTCGGCTCCAGGCTCACCATGATCTGCGTGCCCGGCGCGAGGCGACCCGGCACCTGCTTGCCCGTCACCGGCAGCACGCCAAGCGATGCCGGCTTCGTCGCACCCGCCGGCAGCGACCAGAGCTGGAGGTCGCGGCCGTCCGGCACCGTGATGGCGCCGGACGGCCGAACCTGCAGGGCGCCGGTCGGATCGGCCACTGCCACCAGCACCGCAGCACCACCGGCAGAAGGTTGCAGCACGGCCACGACCGGCCGAGAGATCAATGCTTCCGCGATGATCGGCCGCGGCGGCGGACGCAGCGCGATGAACGCCGCCAGTCCCGCCGCAATCGCGATCGAGGCCAGCGCCGTCACGCGCCAGAACCCCACATTGTTGTCGTTGGATGGCGGTGGCGCAGGCGGCACGCCACGCGCAGCCTGCGCCCCGCCGGCCGTGCTGTCCTCGATCCGCGCCCAGAGTTCCGGCGGCGGCGCCACCGCTGCGATCAATGCAACCAGCGGGTAGAGCAACTGCTCCCACACCATGACGAGGCGTGCAAACGCGGGATCGCTGTCGATGCGCCGGCGTGCCGCGTCCAGCTCGCGGCCTTCCAGCACCCCCAGAACGTATTCGCCGGCAAGCGCATCCGGATCGTCCGGGGCCACGCCGTCCAGATCGTCGCTCACGCCGTCAGGCACTCCTTGAGCCCGATCAGGCTGCGCCGGATCCAGGATTTCACCGTGCCGATCGGCATGCTCAGCCTGGTCGCGAGTTCGCTATGCGTCAGGCCCTCGACGAAGGCCATGACGACAAGCCGCCGGCGCTCGGCCGACAGCCGTTCCAGGCAGCGATGCAGGGCGCTGCCTTCAGTGCTGGTCAGCAGCGCGTTCAGCGGATCGGGACCTTGATCGGCCTCTTCCATCAGCGGCTCGTGCCCGAGCACCTCGCGGCCACGGCGCCGCAACAGGTCGAGCGCCCGGTAGCGCACCAGGCTCATCAGCCAGGAACCCGCCTCGCCACGCGACGGGTCGAATCGGCCGGCCTGCTGCCAAACCTGCACGAATGCGTCGTGCGTTGCATCCGCCGCGAGCGCCTGATCACGCGTGATGCGCATTGCGACACCATGCAGCCTGCCGCTCCATGCCGAATAAAGTTCGCGGAATGCTGCCCGGTCCTGCTGCGCACAGCGCGCCAGCAATTCCAGGTCCGACGGCGCGCCTTCCCCCTGCATTCGCGACGCTCCCTTGCGCCACGCCCTGCCGCCGAAACGGGGACGCGACAGGTCTGCGGACAAAAGCTGTCCTGTTGAGGTACATTCGTGCCGATCCTCAGGGAAAGCCGCAAGAGGCTCAGGCCGCCTCAAGCATCTCGTTCTCTAGGAAAACGGACGCAACGTCCCAGTGGATGCAGTTTTGCATCACGCGCAATGCAGCATCAGCCCACAGCCATGACGAGAGTGTGCGCGATCAAGGCCGGTTTCGATGCGGCATCGCCTTGCGTGCCTTGTTCGATCTCGACCGTGTTTTCAAAAGACACCAGCGTCCGGCCGGGACCTTTGATCTCAGCGTCGAGCAGACGAAGCCGGTTGCGTATGCGCGAGCCCGCCCGCACCGGAGTCATGAAGCGCACCCGGTCCAGGCCGTAATTCAGCGCCGCCTCGATGCCGGCATCCTTCAGCCACATCTGCCCGGTCAGCCGCGGCAGCATCGACAAGGTGAGGAACCCGTGCGCGATCGTGCCGCCGAACGGTCCCGCGGCCGCGCGCGCCTGGTCGACATGGATCCACTGGAAATCCTCGGTGCACGCCGCAAACGCGTCGATGCGCGCCTGATCGATCACCAGCCAGTCGGAAACGCCGAGCTCCTCGCCAAACCGCGGCGTAAGCGCATCGAGCACGGATGGCATGGGCGATCCTCTTTTTCGTGTTGAGGCTCGCCTAACGATAGCGAGCCTTTGTGTCGAGACGACGTCCGAGCGAACCGCTCAGCGCGCGACCGACCCGCACCAGCCCGGCAGGTAACCGGCTTCCTCTGTCTTCGAAAGGATCAAGGCATGGTCGACCGACTTGTCGAAATCCTTCTCCACGTCGCGGCGCTTCAGCCGGCGCCGCAGGAAATCCGCCCACAGGAACTCGCTGAACGGAGCCGTGTCCTTGGCGAACCCGCCGACGCGCCGTAACTCGCCGGCCAGTGAGCGGAACGGATCGTCCACCAACTGCTTCACCGATTTCGGCACGTCGCTGTAACCCCGGCGCTCGCCATGATCGTCGAACGGGTGCATCCAGCTGCGATTGTCCAGCACGAACCAGAAATTATCCGGCGCAAGCCTGCTCAGATCGGCCACGATCGTGACCAGCACATTCTCGACACCCTCCTCCAGCAGCGCACGTGCCAGGTGATGGTGGTCGATGATGAAGCACCGGCGCTTCGGCCCGAGGATGCACGGCATCATGTGCCGACCGAGAAATTCAGCGCCCTTGTCGCCGTCCTTCTCGCGCCACGCTTTGCGCTTCGCCTCCACCTCCCGCATGCCGACGGTGATCTGAGTCGGCCGCAAATCGGCAATGGCAACCGGATGAAGCACCGGCTCACGAACTGGCGGCATCCCACCTCCTCTTGCTGGAAAACAGCGTGTCGCGGACCCATCGCGTTTGGCGAGGCCCCCCGCTTCGGCTAGGCTACGCGCGTGGATATTCCTGGCTACACCGCCGAAACCATCGTCACCACCCTGGTCGCCGCCCTGTTGGGCGCCACGATCGGTGCCGAACGCGAATGGCGCCGGCATCCGGGCGGCCTGCGCTCATCCGCCCTGGTTTCCTGCGCCGCCAGCGTGTTCGCCCAAATCGCCATCCATCACGGCGGCACCAACCCGGGCGCGACACTCGGTGCCATCGCAACCGGCGTAGGCTTTCTCGGTGCCGGCGTCATCCTCCACACGGGAGCGCAGGTGAGGGGCCTTTCGACAGCAGCCACCTACTGGGCGGTCGCCGCAGTCGGCACGGCCTGCGGCGTGGTGGAATACGCCATGGCAATCGCCCTGACCGTCATCGTCCTGGTCGCCCACATCGCGCTCAGGCCGCTGTCGAGCTGGATCGAGCATCGCGCGCCGCCGGAAGATCCAGGCCCACGATGAGCCTGAAGGGTTCCGATCCAGCGCGTTCAGCGCCATACTCCGGTCCATGAACGATGCACCCGTAGTCCCCACCCCGTCCGAAACCGCCACTTCGACGGCAACGCAGGCCGTGCTGCAGCACCTGGATGAGACGCGAAGCGCCGCGCACGGCCGGCTGATGGATTTCCTGCGCATACCTTCCGTCAGCGCGCAGCCGGACCACGCCAGCGATTGCCGCCGCGCCGCGGAATGGGCCCGCAGCGAGCTCGAAGCCATCGGCTTCACCGTCCGCATCTGCGAAACACAAGGCCACCCCGTGGTGCTTGCCGAACACCCGGGCCCGGCGGGCCACGCCACGCCGCATCTACTCTATTACGGCCATTACGACGTGCAGCCGGCCGAGCCGTTCGAACTCTGGACCAGTCCGCCCTTCAACCCGCAAATCACCGAAGGCAAACACGGCCCGAAAATCGTCGCGCGCGGTGCCGTCGACGACAAAGGCCAGGTCACCATGTGGCTCGAAGCCCTGCGCGCCTGGCACGAAACCCAAGGCGGCCCACCCGCCCGCATCACGGTCGTGCTCGAAGGCGAAGAAGAAGTCGGCAGCGTCAACCTCGAAGGGTTCCTCACTGCCAACCGCGGCACGCTCTCGAAAGCCGATGTCGCCATCATCTCCGATACCGGCATGTGGGACAGCGACACCCCCGCCATCACCACCCGCCTGCGCGGCATGGTCTACGCCGAAATCCGGCTGCGCGCCTCGGTGCGCGACCTGCACTCCGGACTGTTCGGCGGCTCCGCACTCAACCCGATCAACGCACTCACCGAAATCCTCGGCGGACTGCACGATCTCACCGGACGCGTCACACTGCCCGGCTTCTACGACGCCGTCGCCGACGTCAGCACCGAACAAGCCGAACAATGGGCGAAACTCGGCTTCGACGAGCGCGAATTCCTCGCCGAAATCGGCCTCTCACAACCGGCCGGCGAACACGGGCAACCGGGCCTGCATCGCCTCTGGGCGCGCCCCACCGCCGACATCAACGGAATCTGGGGCGGCTACCAGGGCCACGGCGCCAAAACCGTCATCGCCGCCGAGGCCGGCGCGAAAGTCTCCTTCCGCCTGGTCTCCGGACAGGACCCGAAATCCGTGCTCGAATCCTTCAAGACCTACGTCGCAGAACGAACTCCACCCGACGCACACGTCGAAATCGAAGCCCACTCCATGGCGCCAGGCTTCGAAGTCGCCGCCGACAGCCAGTGGGTCGAAAAAGCCCGCGCCATCCTCGCCGAAGAATACAACAAGGAAGCCGTGCTCATCGGCAGCGGCGGCTCAATCCCAGTCGTCGAAAGCCTCAGACGCATCCTCGGCCTGGATACCCTCCTCATGGGCTTCGGCCTTGCCGACGACCAGGTGCACAGCCCGAACGAAAAATTCGACATAAAATGCCTGGACCACGGCACCCGAGCCCACGCCCGGCTTTTGGGCGTGCTTGGGGTTTAGGTTTTAGGGAGCAAGGCCAAGGGCGTCGTGCGAAGGCACGCTAGCCGCGTGATCCTTGGATCCCGCTAAGGACAAGTCCTTAGAACCATTAGTTAAGGGTCCTTGAGA
>CAZZVF010000185.1:0-6565 GCA_964657355.1 uncultured Buchnera sp. | reverse complement strand
GAGCGGGAGTTCACGGCGGATGACGCCGCCGTGCTCGCCTGAGCCTCTGCCGGTAATGACCTCGACGCATCGCAGGTGGTCGGCCTGGGCTGCGTGAAGGAAGCGGTTCAGGGCATGGAATGCCGCCTGCGCCGTTTTTCCGTGCAGGTCGATCGTTCGCACGGGCCGCAATTTGCCACTGCTGAATTTATTCCATGTGGCGTTGTCGAGGCCGGCCGGCTGGTTGCCGGTTGAGATCAGCGGATGCCGGGGCGGCTGTTCGGGCAGTTGCCTGGGAACCGGCGACGTCGGCAGCGTGGCCCGCGGCGGCGTCGGTGCTGGTGCCGGCGTGGCTTTTGGCGGAGGTGGCACGACGCTGGTCTCACGGCCGGCGAAAGGCCGGACCAGGCGTGCATAGGTCGCCCATAGGGCGCGGTCTTGCTCGGAAAGCGGACGGTGTCGCGGAGCCATGGCCGGCATTGTAGGGTGTTGAAGAGCAAGGCACATCAAGGCTTTGTGCATGCGGGCCTGGAGGTGCCTTTGATCGCGTCACTGCCCATGCTCGCGGGGCGTCGGTCCGGGTGGCCGGCCTTGCTGCTGATCTGCGTCGTGCTGGGAGGATCGGGCTCGCGGCAGCGCTTGCTCAGGCTGGATGAATTCGACCAGCCTTTCTATCTCGGCATCGCGTACGACCTCGTTCATCACGGGCGCTTCACGGATGGCTACCGGTTTGCCGGGCCGGCATCCGATGGGCGCCGGCCCGAGGGCATGCGTTTCGCTCCGCTTTATCCTGCGTTGCTGGCGGCGGTCTCGGTCGCCGATGGCAG
This sequence comes from uncultured Buchnera sp., assembly GCA_964657355.1. Taxonomy (GTDB): domain Bacteria; phylum Pseudomonadota; class Alphaproteobacteria; order Acetobacterales; family Acetobacteraceae; genus BOG-908. The sequence goes on along the minus strand of CAZZVF010000185.1, from coordinate 5,759 downwards.
CTTACGGACCGGGTTGGACTGCCTCGTGGAGAGCGCAGGCAAGGACACCGGTTGCCCGGACTCTGCGCCGGTGATGCGCGGTTTGCAGTATGCCGAACTGGCTGGCGTGCTCTGGCTGGTCTGGTGGATGGGCGGCGCGATCACGGCTTCGGTCACGATTGGCTGGCTGAGCCTCGGACTGGCGCTGGTGGCGACGCCGCTGCTGCTACGGTCGGTCGGGGCCCTGATGACCGAAATGAGTTGCCTGTTTTTCACCACCGCGGCGGCGGCGTCGGCGGTGGCATTGTTGAAAGCCGGGAACGGATCCGGCGTGCGTTGGGCATTGGCGGCGGGGATGTCGCTCGGCCTGGCGGCGCTCACCCGCCCGGCGTTCCTGTATCTTGTTCCAGCCTGCTGGATCGGGCTCGCTTGTGCGGCAGCCCTGGCGCGGAAGGCGCGTGCGGGGTTGCCGAGGCTGCTGGCCTTCGCAGCGGGTGCGGTGGCGGTGCTGCTGCCGTGGGTCGCTCGGAACGCGGTCGTCGTGCATCGGGTCGGGCTGACTTTCGGCTATGACAGCCACACGCTGGTGCAGCGGATCGCGTTCGATACGATGACGTGGCGGGAGTATGGGCTGGCCTATCTCTGCTGGCTGCCCGATGGGACATCGATCGGGCGGCATCTGGTAGGAGCACATGCCTGTGACCGGTTCGGCTGGGATGAGCAGCCGAACTCGTTCTACTCGCTAGGCCTGCGCCATATGCTCGATGAGACGCTGGCCGCCTCGGGTGGTTACGAACATCACCTTAGCTACCTGCTGCACAGCTACATCCTGCACATGCCGGTGACCCACTTCATGGTGTCGATGCCGCTCGCGTTGCGCGGCGCCTATCTGTTCCACTGGTGGGGTTTTCTGCTGCTGGCACCGGCCGTGTTGTGGACCATTGCAGCGATGCGCGGTAGGGCGACGGCAGAACTGGACGATGGTCGAGCGCGACTGGCTTTTCTGGCGCTTGCATTGCCTGCCTGGTTCATGCTGGCGTTCAATGCGGCCGTCGCGGTGAACCAGGTTCGTTACAACCTTATGCTGGTGCCGGTCTATTCCATCGCTGGCGCACTTAGCCTTAACTGGGTGTATAGAAAGTTTGCGGCCCGGCGAGACCATTTCGGAAAGGCAATTGAACAATGGGTGCGATGAACACCGGACCGATGCCGAGGCAGCAAGGGGCCCGAAACAGTCTTGCGGACGCCCCCGTGCGAGAGTTGTTCGGATTTCCGTCTACTGTCGCGTCTGGCGCCCCTGGTCAGCTTGGGCGCGACGGCGTCACCAACGTGCTCATCTTCAACGCCGGCGCCTCGATCAAGGGGATCGACCTCGTGGCTCGCTTCTGGGCCGAGGAAAGCGGAACGCTGGACTGGCTCGAGGATTTCCTGCGCGATCCTCAGATGGACCTGATCGTGCGGGCGCCTGACGAGGCCGACGAAGACGACGCGTTCGAGGATATCGAATACGTCAAGGGCGAACTCACGACGCTGGGGAGCGAGGAGATCTACTGAGGCCGGTCAGCTTCCGTAGTTTTGCGGGCCTGGCTATCTGACGCTTGCCAGCATCGGGCCGAGTGGCCGGCCCCCGAATATGTGAACATGGAAGTGCGGAACTTCCTGGTGGGCGTGCTCACCCATGTTGGCGAGGATCCTGTAGCCGGGCAGTTCGAGTTCGAGCAGACGGGCGACGTGGCCGACGGTTTTGAAGAAGCCCGCGATCTGGCGTTCGGAGGCGTGTTCCGAGAAATCCGCCATCGACACGGCGCTTGTTTTCGGGATGACGAGCACATGCACCGGCGCTTGCGGATTAATGTCGTGGAACGCGAGGGCGAACTCGTTTTCGTAGACTTTCTTGGCCGGGATTTCGCCGCGCAGGATGCGCGCGAAGATGTTGTTGGCGTCGTAAGGACCTAGCCCGCTTACCGGCATTGTTAATCCCCTGATCTTCAGCCCAGTGGCTAGAGCATTTTCCGACCTTATTGGATCAATACGCCTGCCGGAAAATGCTCTAGCCCTTTGTTTTAGCGAGCATCTTTATCCGACGGGTGATCCCATCTGGTCGGATGATGCTCTAGCAGGCTGCTGAAAAAGTCCCTCGGCACAGCGACGATGGAAAGAAACGAATCACATGGTCCTCGTTCCTGAACCAACGATGCGCACCCTCGCCCGTGCACGAATTATTGTGTCGTCTGGTCGGGCCAGAAATCATTTTTCAGCAGCCTGCTAGAGCCTTTTCTCTTGCCGAGCATCTTTATTCGACAGGTGACCCCTTCGGTTCGATGATGCACTAAGGAATTTTGCTCGTGACGGGGCCTGGCAGCAAGGCGCGCCGGGCGGCCTTTTCGGCAATACCGGAGACGCCTTCGCGTCGCTCGAGTTCAGTCCAGACTTCGGACGGCTCGACCTCGGCTGACACCCAGAGAACCAGGAGATGGTAGAGCACGTCAGCACTTTCCGCGATCAGCGCATCGCGATTGCCGGCGACTGCTTCGATCAGGCACTCGACGGCTTCTTCGCCGAACTTCTGCGCGACCTTCGTCATGCCGCGCGATAGCAGCCGTGCGGAATGGCTGATGGATGGATCGGCATCGCGCCTTTCCATCACGACGGTCCAAAGGCGGTCCAGCACCAGGGAGGACGCGTCGGATTCGCGTGGAGCGATCCTGCGCTTCGTTGGATTTGACTTTGTCGAAGCTTTCTTGGATTTCGCAGCAACGAGCTTGCGCTTCAAACGGCCTTTTTCGACGGCCGCCTTTGCAACGCCGGTCTTCTTGGAAGAAGCCTTCTTGGCCACCGCTACTGCAACTCCCCACACGACCGACTCGGCGGCCCACCGTTCTCGGGTGATACTGTGCGAGGCAGACGCACAGGAACGCCAGCCTCATGCAACGCGTGTTTCACTTGCGGCACCGTGAACATGCCGAAATGAAATACGCTGGCGGCGAGGAGGCCGGTGGCCCCTGCCCTGGCGCCCATGATGAAGTGATCGAGCGTGCCGACACCGCCGGACGCCACGACAGGCAGGCGGATTGCTTTGCAGACTGCAGCAAGGAGGTTGGTGTCGAAGCCCTGTCGCGTTCCGTCGCGGTCCATGCTGGTGAGCAGGATCTCGCCCGCTCCGAGCGTTTCCAGTTGCCGGCACCAGGCGACGGCATCGAGCCCGGTCCTCGTACGGCCGCCATGGGTGAAGACCTCCCAGTGTCCCGGAGCAGTCTCACGCGCATCGACCGCTGCAACCACGCACTGGCTGCCGAATTTGCGGGCTGCTTCGGCGATGAGTTCGGGACGGGCGACAGCGGCTGAATTGATGCCGCATTTGTCGGCTCCGGCGAGCAGGAGGCGGCGCATGTCTTCGGTCGAGCGGACGCCGCCACCGACAGTGAAGGGTAGGAATATCTTCTGGGCGGTGCGGCTGACTACGTCGAGGATCGTGTCGCGCTGCTCCTGGCTTGCGGTGATGTCGAGAAAGGTGAGTTCGTCGGCGCCGGCGGCGTCGTAGATGGCGGCCTGTTCAACGGGATCGCCTGCATCTCGCAATGCGACGAAATTCACGCCTTTGACGACTCGGCCATCCTTGACGTCGAGGCAGGGTATAACGCGGACTTTCAGCATCCAGGACAGCACGCCATCAGAGGGAGACGCCTCTTGTTCTTGGCTGTTGCGCCCGGCTGAGGCTTGGCTGTGTCGCGCCATCCAGCAGGCACAAGGCATCGCTAGGTTCGAGCATGTAGTCGCGCGTGAGAGGTACCGTCGCCTGATTTTTCGTGAGTTGCAGCTGCCAGACCATATGACCGAGGTGGCGGAACGTCAGTTCGCTACCGGCGAGATAGAGGTCGAACATGCGGCAAAAACGTTCGTCGTAGAGGGCGGTGATGGTGTCGCGGTTTGCTGCAAAGCGGCGGCGCCAGTGACGCAGGGTTTCGGCATAATGCAGGCGCAGAATTTCTACATCGGTGGCGACGAGTTTCTGGCGCTCGACGGCGCGGAAGACTTCTGACAGTGCCGGCGAGTAGCCACCCGGAAAGATATGCCGCGTGATCCAAGGGTTGGTGACGTTCGGACCGTCGCTGCGACCGATTGCGTGGATGATGGCGACGCCATCGTCGTTCAGGAGCCTTTTCAGCGCTGCGAAGAAGGTGCCGTAATGATTGATGCCGACATGTTCGAACATGCCCACCGACACGACTCGGTCGTATGTGCCGCCGATGGCGCGGTAGTCGAGCAGCTGAAAATCTACCCTGTCGGAGAGTCCGGCGGCCTCGACACGGGCTCTGGCTTCGGTGAGTTGCTCGACGGAAAGGGTGATGCCGGTAACGCGCGCGCCGAAATCCTGGGCGAGCGTGATGGCCATGCCGCCCCAGCCGCAGCCGATGTCGAGAACGAGCAGGTTTGGACGGTCGAGCAGCAGCTTGGCGGCGATATGTCGCTTCTTTGCGGCCTGAGCTTCTTCGAGCGTTTCGTCGCCGCGCGAGAAGTAGGCGCAGGAGTATTGTCGGTCACGGTCGAGGAATAGCGAATAGAGGCGGCCGTTCAAGTCGTAGTGCCGGACGTTCCGGCGCGCGCGTGGGATCGGATTGAATTGTGTGATCGTGCGGAGCATCCGGGCGACCTGGCGCCTGAGCCGCAGGCCGGGATGGCGGGCCCCGGCTGCGAGATTGGCATAGAGCAGGTCGAGGACATCCTCGATTCGGCAGTCGATGGGTACCAGGTCACCGTCCGTGTAGGCCTCGCCGAAGACGAGGCCTGGGTTGGTGACGAGGCCGCGCGCTGTCTTCCAGGTGCGGATGCTGACGGCGATGGATGGTGTGGCCTGCGTCCCGTATGTGCGGGCTAGTCCATCGGGGAAATAGACAGTCAGCCTGCCGAGCAGCACCAGACGCTGCAGGATGGCATCCAACGTTAAGCGCACCATGCAAGGCCCCCGCGGCGACTTGTTCTTCGTTAACGCAGCGGTCCCGTGCATGGCTACAGGTGACCCGAGAAAGCTTTCGGGACGCCTGTCTTGTTAGGGAAAGCGGGCGACCGGAGCAAAGCTGCCCGGTCGCCTGTTTTGTGGAGGAAAAGGGCGATTTTAGAGCGGGTCGGAAGGGTCTTCCTGGCCGAACACCATAGGCGGTTCCTGCTCGGCTTCCTCGGCTTCGGCGGCCTGGCCGACTGCTTCGCCGCGCGCCTGCTTCTCGGCTTCCTCGACGCTGCGGGCCACGTTGGCGATGACGTCGATCGTAACTTCCGGGTGCAGGACAACGCGGACCTTGTTGAGACCTAGCATCTTGATCGGGTGTTCGAGAACGACCTGCTGGCGCGAGATGGTAAGACCCGATCCGGCGCAAGCTTCGGCGATGTCACGGCCAGAGACGGAGCCGTAGAGGCCGCCCGACTCGCCGGCCTGGCGGATGATGACGACCTTGAGGCCGCTCATGCGCTCGGCGAGGCGCTCGGCTTCCTCGCGGCGCTTGATGTTCTGCGCCTCGAGCTGGACGCGCTGGCCTTCGAAGCGCTCGAGGTTCGACTTGTTGGCGCGGATGGCGCGCTTCTGCGGCAGCAGGAAGTTGCGGGCGTAACCGGGCTTGACCTTAACCAGGTCGCCCATTTGCCCGAGCTTCTCGACCCGCTGGAGCAGGATCAATTCGACTTGTGCCATGATCGTTTCCCCTTAGGACACGATGTAGGGGAGGAGTGCCAGGAAGCGGGCGCGCTTGATGGCCTGGGCGAGTTCGCGCTGTTTCTTGGCGGAGACG
>CAZZVF010000184.1:0-6589 GCA_964657355.1 uncultured Buchnera sp. | reverse complement strand
CTCTTTGAGACACGCATGCGCTTGGGCCCTTTGGAGACACGCATGCGTTTGGCCGCGCTGCCGCTCATCCTTGCGGCGACACTGGCCGAAGCCGCCCTCCATGTGGCCGAAGCGGCACCCCTGGCTGCACATAAGGCGGCCTACGCGCTGACCCTGAAGCCGACCGCGGACCAGGAGGTGATCGCGGCTTCCGGCACCATGACCTACAACGTTGTCGATGCCTGCACGTCCTGGACGACGAGCCAGCACCTGGTGATCGACATCACCAACAAGGATGGGCAGGACGTGAAGATGGTGTCTGACTATGCGACGGTGGAAGCCAAGGACGGCCGTCGGCTCGAATTCCACACCAAGCAGGTGACGGACACGGCCGTGACCCAGCAGCTCGATGGCACGGCAACCCTTGAACGATCGGGCAAAGGGGCCGCGGACTACACGAGCCCGGAGCGCCGCCAGGTGTTGCTGCCGATCGGAACGCTGCTGCCGCTTGCTCATACCAGCGCCATCATCGACGCGGCCGAAGCCGGCAAGAAGTTCCTGTCCGTGCCGCTGTTCGATGGCACCGATGCAAGCGGGGCGCAGGACAGTTTCGTTACGATTGAGATGTGGAAACCGCCAGCCCCACAGCCATGGCCGACGCTCTCGGGTTTGCCGTTCGGACGCGTGCATGTGGCGTTTTTCGACCGTAGCACGGCCAGTGAAACACCTAGCTATGAGATAGGCATTCAGTATTTCCGGAACGGAGTGGGCGCCAGCCTGGCAATGAACTTCGGCGAGTTTTCGATGGAAGGAACGCTCACGCAGTTCCAGCTCCAACCGCCGCCGCGTTGCTGATGGGCATAGCCGATCTGGCTGGCCAGGTTTTTGAGCTTATAAGGCAACCAAACGTCTCGTTGACGGCGATGTGTCCCACGGGAGGAGGCGCTTCACGCAGATAAGACGTTCTGTTGTTGCAACTCTCTGGGAACATGCTGGTTTAACAATCATGTCTCAATCGACGAGTTCACCATCGGACCAGGAGCGCTACAGCCGCAGATTGAGCGATAAAATTCAGGCCGCCTTCGACCACGCCTGCGAGGAAGGTGAATTGCAGGTCGCGGGAGAGCTGCTTGAGACGCTTGAGCTTGTGCTGCTTAGGGTGCCGCCTCGCTCGGACCGGCGCGAGGCGATCGTCGGGCCGCTTATGGTCTCACACGAGAAATTGTGGCATCTGCGCATAGGCGAGGGCAAGAAGTTGCAGCCGAACGACGCGGCCAACGACGAAGCGGATGCCGGTCACACGAATGCTGGCGAACCGCAAGACCACGAACCGGATCTTTCCTAGATCATCATTCCACCGATGGTGCTGACCTGTCGGGTAAAGATGCTCGCTAAAACAAAGAGCTAGAGGCTATTTCCGATCCTCTTCGATCGGAAAAAGCGCTAGGCCGGCATTCTCCGTTTGGGTTCTGCGCATCAGGAACAGTGCCTGCTCGCCAAAGATGTTTGCGAGTAGGAGGGAACGCCGCCACGGTGACTTCCGGCCGGCATCATCCACTGCAAGCCACTCTTCCACCGTATAACCTTCCTGCGCACATAATTCCCGGAAATCGAGAATGGTGCAGGGATGGATGTTCGGCGTCTCGTACCAGGCCCGATGCCATGTCGAGGTCACCGGCATGCGTCCTGTGCGCAACAATCGCAGGCGCACCTGCCAGTGTCCGAAATTCGGAAAACTCACCAGAGCGCGCGTACCGATGCGGAGCATCTGGCGCAGCACCTCGCGCGGTCGTTCGACCGCCTGCAAGGTTCGCGACAGCACCACATAATCAAATGCGTTGTCCGGATATTGCGTCAGGTCGTTGTCAGCGTCGCCCTGCATGACCGGCAGCCCATGCGCCACAGCGCGCGTCACTTCCGCCATGTCGATCTCGATGCCGCGGGCATCGCAACCACGGGTGCGGAACAGATGCTCGATCAGCGATCCGTCGCCGCTGCCGATGTCGAGCACGCGCGAGCCTGGTTCGATCAACCCTGCAATGAGCTGTAGATCTACCCGCATGGCAGCATCATCTAAGCCTGAGGTCCCGGTGCCAGACCGGCATGTTCAGCGCAGCCGCTCAGAAAGCCGGCGAGCGTGCGGTGAAAATCGGGCTCGTCCAGCAGGAAGGCGTCGTGGCCGCGGTCTGTTTCGATTTCCACGAAGCTGACGTTTGCGGCGGCGCGGTTCAGCGCCCGCGCAATCGCGCGGGATTGCGCCGTCGGGAACAGCCAGTCGGACGTGAACGACACCAGGCAAAAGCGCGTCCTGGTTCCGGCGAACGCGCGCGAGAGGTCGCCGTCATGCTCGGCGGCGAGATCGAACCAGTCCATTGCGCGTGTCACGGTCAGATAGGAATTCGCGTCGAAGCGGCTGACGAAGCTGCTGCCCTGGTGACGAAGATAGCTCTCGACTTCAAAGACTTCGCCGAACAGGCTTTCCGGCGACGCCGATCCTGGCGGCGCGCCTCGCATCCTGCGGCCGAACTTCCGGGTAAGCGCTTCTTCCGAAAGATACGTGATGTGCGCCATCATGCGTGCGACAGCGAGGCCGCGTGCGGGCACTCGCCCTTCCGCCCAGTAGCGGCCGCCGCAGAATTCCGGATCGGCAAATATCGCCTGCCGGCTGACTTCGTTGAAGGCGATATTCTGGGCAGAATGATACGACGCCGTAGCGACCGGCACTGCTGCGAACACACGTTCGGGAAAGGCTGCCGCCCATTCCAGAACCTGCATGCCGCCCATCGATCCGCCGATAACGGCAAACAGTTTCTCGATGCCGAGCCGCGCCACCAGCTTCTGCTGCGCCCGCACCATGTCGCCCACCGTGATCGGCGGGAAATCGGTGCCCCAGACCTCGCCGTTCGGCCGTGCGCTGGCCGGGCCGGTCGATCCCATGCAGCCGCCTAGAACGTTGCTGCAGATGACGAAGAAGCGCCCGGTATCGACCGGCAGTCCCGGCCCCACGATGCTGCCCCACCAGCCGGGCTTTCCGGTCAGCGGATGCGCCTCGGCGACATACTGGTCGCCGGTCAGCGCGTGGCAGATCAGAATGGCATTCGAGCGCGCGGCGTTGAGCGCGCCGTAGGTGCGGAAAGCCAGGGTCAGGGGCGCCAGTTCCTGGCCGCACTCGAGCAGAAGGCCTTCTGGAAAGGTCTCCTGGGCATGTTCGATCGGCGGCAGTGATTGGTCCATGGCGCCCGCTCCATAGGCGTGCAGCCCCCTACCCGCAAGGCAGGGGAAAAGGCTTGCCCCGCCGGGGGCGGCAGTTGAAGGCCCGCTTGTCAAGCCGGCCCCGGCCTGACGATTGATTGCGTATGCGCGCCATAACCGGCCGCTTCGATCTGCCTTGTCCCGCCTGAACAGGCACAAAGCGTGCCGGACACACCAAAGGAGACGCACTTGCCGCAGGTCGGCGCGTCCATCAAGCACATCAAGGGCGGTGTGAAGAGCATGATTACACATCCAGGCTTCGGTGCCGTACGGAGCTGGACACACCTATGGCCGAACGGCTGTTCTCAGCGGTGCGGGGTTCGGCTATCCCCTGCGCCATGTCAAAGCTCCAAGCCCCCGTTCCCCGTCCCGAGATCCTGGACATCCATCCCTACATCCCCGGGACGTCACGGATCGACGGCGTCCATCGCATCATAAAGCTATCGTCCAACGAGGGTGCTTTCGGGCCGCCGCCGGGGGTGGCCAGGGCGGTGGCAAGCCTCGCCGGCACGCTGCACCGCTACCCGGATGGCGGTGCGACCGCTCTGCGCCATGCCATCGCCGACCGGTTCGGCCTCGATGCCGATCGTATCGTTTGTGGCGCAGGGTCCGACGACCTGTTGTTCCTGCTGTGCCATATCTACGGCGGCCCGGGCACCGAACTGCTCATGACTGCGCATGGCTTTTCGATCTACCAGGTCGCCGGCCGGCTCGCTGGGTGCGTCGTGTCGAAGGTTCCGGAACGTGATCTCACCACGGATGTCGACGCGATCCTGGCGGCGGTGACGCCGGCCACGCGCATGGTGTTCATCGCCAACCCCAACAATCCGACCGGCAGCTTCATTTCGTCCAAACAGACGGCCCGGCTGCGCGAGGCGCTGCCGCCGCATGTGCTGCTGGTGCTCGACGCCGCCTATGCAGAATACGTCGAGCGGCCGGATTACGACCCGGGAACGCAGCTGGTGGATGCCGGCCACAACACCGTCATGACACGCACGTTTTCGAAGATGTTCGGGCTGGGCGGTTTGCGGCTCGGCTGGGCCTATGCGCCGCCGGCGATCGTGGAAAACCTCAACCGGGTGCGCTCGCCGTTCAACGTTTCGCTGGTCGCGCACGATGCCGGGATGGCGGCACTCGAGGAGCCGGGCTGGGTCGAGCGTTGCTGCGCGCACAACAATGCGGAACGCGCCCGGTTGACCAAGACGCTGCACGATTGCGGCATCCGCGTACATCCGAGCGAGGCGAATTTCATCCTGGCCGATTTCGCGACGCCCGGACGGGCAGCAGCGGCCGACGCGGCGTTGCGCAGGCGCGGACTGATCGTGCGCAAGGTCGGTGGCTACGGCCTGCCGCATTGCTTGCGCATCACCATCGGACTACAGGAGGAAAACGATCTCGTCAGCGCCACGCTGCGGGAATTCATGATGGAGCACGCCGAAGCCGCGCATCATGTCTGATGCAGCATCCGGTGGTGTCGCGAGCGCCGTGCAGGCGCCGGTGTTTCGCCGCCTGACGTTAATTGGCTGTGGCCTAATCGGCAGCTCGATCGCGCGGGCGGCGCGTGCACGGGGTGACATAGCGGCCGAGGTGGTCGCCTGTTCGCGCAGCCTGGCGACGCGCGACCGCATCGCGGAACTCGGCATCGCCGACCGGGTGGAAGAATATCCGGCACGCGCCGTGCTGGGTGCGGACTGCGTCATTCTCTGCTCGCCGGTCGGAACCTACGCCGATCTCGCTGCATCCATCGCGCCGCATCTGGCACCGGGTGCAATCCTGTCGGATGTAGGCTCCACCAAGCAATCGGTGATCCGCGACGTGGCGCCGCTGGTGCCGGAAGGCGTCCATTTCGTTCCCGCACATCCGCTCGCCGGCACCGAACATTCCGGCCCGGATGCGGGGTTTGCCACCTTGTTCGAGGGCCGCTGGTGCCTGCTGACACCGCCCGCCGGAACCGATAGCGCGAGCGTGGACAAGCTCACGACCTTCTGGAAGCGGCTGGGCTCGATGGTGACGGTGATGGAGCCGGCGCACCACGACCGCGTGCTTGCCATCGTCAGCCACCTGCCGCATCTGCTTGCTTTCACCATCTGCGGCACAGCCGACGACCTCGCCGATGAAACCCGCCAGCAGGTGCTGCAATTCGCGGCGTCCGGCTTTCGCGACTTCACCCGCATCGCCGCGTCGGATCCGGAAATGTGGCGCGACGTGTTCCTCAACAATCGCGAGGCGCTGCTCGAAATGCTCGCGCGCTTCACTGAGGATGCGCAGGCGATGGCGCGCGCCGTGCGCTGGGGCGATACCGCCTATATCGAAGACAAGATCAACCGCGGCCGCAAGATCCGCCGCTCGCTCATCGAGCTGAAACAGGCATGACGGTGCAGCGCCGTTCGGTCGTCGTGTTCTGCGGCTCCCGTGCAGGAAACGACCCGGCATTTCGAGAAGCGGCTGTTGCCCTCGGGGGCGGTCTCGCGCGTGCCGACATGAGACTTGTCTACGGCGGTGGCCGCGTCGGCCTGATGGGCGCGGTCGCCGACGCCGTTCTCGCCGCGGGTGGCGAGGTCGTCGGCATCATTCCGGAGTTTCTCACCGCCATGGAAGTGGCGCATGGCGGGTTGCACGAACTGGTCGTCACCGACAGCATGCATTCGCGCAAGCGGCGCATGTTCGAACTGGCGGACGCGTTCGTCACTATGCCGGGCGGCCTCGGAACGCTCGACGAGACGGTGGAAATCATCACCTGGCGGCAACTCGGCTTGCACGCCAAGCCGGTGCTGATCTGCAATGCCGGCAATTGGGCCGGTGCTTTGCTCGGCGCGTTCGAAGTCACGATTGAAGCGGGGTTTGCGTCCGCGTCCGCGCGCGACCTCTACGAGGTGCTGCCGGACGTGGCGGCGGTTCTCGCGCGGCTGGAGGGCGTGCCGCACCCAGTGGCGCCAGCGGCCCCGCGCCTTTAGACGACGACGCTCCGAATCAAAACGGGGTTCCCGGATCGCCGGAAACCCCGCATTGCATGACGGCCTACTGGGCCGCTTGGCTTGGGCTCAACCCGCCTGGGTCAGTCCGGCAGTGAAGGTCCAGGCCGCAACGGCGTTCGGCATCAAACAATGAGACACTGGATCACCTCCTTTCGGTTGTTTCTGACTGAGAGGTTGGGTATGCGCCCGCGCCGCGTCAAGCAAAGATCGCTGTTCGTAAGGATCGCGAACGTGCCCGCAGGACCGCTTGCGGCCGCCAATCCCCGCCGCTATAGAGCGCGCTCGGTCGGAGTGTAGCTCAGTCTGGTTAGAGTACTGTGTTCGGAACGCAGGGGCCGGAGGTTCAAATCCTCTCACTCCGACCAAAATCCCGGACCTGTAGT
>CAZZVF010000183.1:0-6594 GCA_964657355.1 uncultured Buchnera sp. | reverse complement strand
CCGTGGGGTCGGCCGCCCGCTGCGCGTCCAGCCGTTGCGCCATGCTTTCGGAGAACTCCTGAGCCTGCAGCAGCATCAGCTCCGCCTCGCCGCCGATCGTGCTGCCGGCTTCGAGCTGGTTGGCGATCACATGGGCCAGGTAGTCGTGCACGCCGGTCGTCGGGTGCACGTCGTCCCAGAACAGGAAGGTGTTCTGCTGCGCCAGCGTGCCGTTCACGCAGGACGGCGTTTGGATGCATTCCTGCGTCGTGTTGCGAATGCCGTAGCGCGCCGGGTCGGCCAGGATCTCCTCGATGCCGAGCTGGGCATTGATGAGGTAGATGTTGGCGCCGGTGTGCGCCTGCAGATTACGCAGCCCGGGGACCAGGAGGGCATTGTTCTCCTGGCTGACGGCGGTTGAAATGACACTCTGGCCTGCCGCGATCTGGCTCGGCGTCGACCCGAGATCGGGCACGTTCAGCACCACCAGGCGCCGCGCGCCCAGGCCGATCAGGCGGCTCGCATCGTCTACGATGAAGCCTGAGACTTTGTGGATGCTTGCCTGCACCGCCGGTTCATCGATCGTCGCCGTGAGCGGCAGGCCACCGATGATGGAAAAATAATTGTTCGAGCCGGCCCACAAAACGACGGTGTCCACCGTGTTGAAGCGCAGTCCGGAGGCGGCCGCCGAGTCGATTTCCTGCGCCGTGCCGGGCAGCGCCGCCAGCCCGGCGAGATTGCCGTCGCCCGCGAAGGCGCCGCCGACGCCGAAATCGTTGCCCGGCTGGAAGCCCTGCCCGACCAGGCCGGGCAGATATTCGACGAACACCGGGCCATTGGAGAAGTGGTTCTTGTAGTAGGGCGGCCCAGGGATATCGAGGCCACCAAGGTATTTCGGGATATTCCCGTTGTCGATCAGGCTGTCTCCGAAGGCATAGACCGAGCCCGCCTGCTGGGCACTAGCGCCAGTTGGCCCAAATGCGGCCGCCAACGCCATTCCTGCGGCAGCGTAGCCTGCGACCTTGCGCATTATCGTGTCTTCCTCACCTTCAGATCACCCTGCCAACCCGCGGCCCGCTTCGCAACCAGGCAACCCTGAAGCTGTTCCTGCTGGACCGGATGATAGCCTCCCCTTAGAACGTAGCACGAACAAGGTTAGCAAGATCGCATGGAGCTGCTGCGCAAACTGGAGATCCTGGCGGACGCCGCCAAATACGACGCGTCCTGCGCGTCCTCCGGCACCGACAAGCGCAACTCGCTCGGCAAGATCGGCGGCATCGGCTCGACCGAGGGCATGGGCATCTGCCACGCCTATGCGCCCGACGGGCGATGCATCTCGTTACTGAAAATCCTGCTGACCAACTCATGCATCTACGACTGCATCTATTGCATCAACCGGCGCTCCTCGAATGTGCAGCGCGCGCGCTTCACGGTCGAGGAGGTCGTCACGCTGACGCTGGGCTTCTACCGCCGCAACTGCATCGAAGGCCTGTTTCTCAGCTCCGGCATCATCAGCAATCCGGACTACACCATGGAACAGGTCGTCGGCGTGGCGCGCACCTTGCGCGAAGTGCACGGATTTCGCGGTTACATCCACCTGAAGACAATCCCGGATGCGGATCCGCTGTTGCTGGCCCAAGCTGGCAAATACGCCGACCGGCTCAGCATCAATGTCGAGCTGCCGACGGAGGACAGCCTCGGTAAACTAGCGCCGGAAAAGGATCTCGGCGACATCAAGCGCTCCATGGGACGGATGCGCCTACGCATCGACGAAGCGAAGGCCGGCCGAAAAAATTCTAGGTTCGCGCCGGAACGCTTCGCGCCGGCGGGACAAAGCACACAGGTCATCGTCGGCGCCGACGCAAGCTCCGACCGCGCCATCCTCGACATGAGCACGAATCTTTACAGTTCGTATGGCCTGCGACGGGTGTATTATTCGGCCTTCAGCCCGATCCCGGACAGCTCGGCGGCATTGCCGCCCAAGGCAGCGCCGCTGGTGCGCGAACATCGCCTGTATCAGGCCGACTGGCTGCTGCGGTTCTACGGCTTCAAGGCCGGTGAAATAGCCACCGACGGTGCCGGCAATATGCCGCTCGACATCGACCCGAAACTCGCCTGGGCGCTGCAACATCGCGGCCTATTCCCGGTGGATGTAAACTCAGCACCGCGCGAAATGCTGCTGCGCATTCCAAGTTTCGGCGTGAAATCCGTCGACAAGATCATCGCGGCACGGCGGCACCGGCGCATGCGCATGGACGATCTCGCCAGGCTGCGGCTCTCGATTCCCAAGGTAATGCCGTTCGTGGTCGCGGCGGACCATCATCCGGGTGCTACCTTGGACGCCAATCGGCTCGCCGCGCGCATGGCGCCGAAAGCACAGCAACTCCAGCTCGTCTGAGCATCGGCCATGCGCAGCGTCGTGCTCAAACATGTGGTCGATTTCGAAGGCTGGCGGCAGTCGGCCCGTGCACTGGCCCTCGATAACATTCCACCCGAGCAGACGATCTGGTCTGTCGAGGAAGCGCGCGACCTGTTCGCCGAAAACATCGAAAGCGTTGTGCCGGCCGGCGCCTTTACCGTTTCGCGAAGCCTGGTGCAGCTTGCCGAAACAGCGATCCAGTCGTGCGATCCCGAGCGCTTCGCATTGCTCTACGCGCTGATCTGGCGCGCCCATCGCGGAGAGAAACACATCCTCGACGACGCGGCCGAGCCGCTCGTGCAGCGCGTGCAGCGCCTTGCCCAATCGGTGCGGAGGGACACGCACAAGATGCGCGCCTTCGTGCGTTTCCGCGAAGTCGAGGAAGATGGCGCCAAACGTTATGTCGCCTGGTTCGAACCCGAGCACTACATCGTCGAAGCCAATGCCGCGTTCTTCGTGCGCCGTTTCGCGACCATGACATGGAGCATACTCACACCGTATCGCAGCGCGCACTGGAACGGCGACGCCCTGCTGCTGGGCGCCGGTGCCACGCCAGACCAAGTGCCGGACGACGACAGGCTCGAAGAATACTGGCGCGCCTATTTCTCCAGCATCTTCAATCCAGCCCGACTGAAGGTTTCCGCCATGACGTCGGAAATGCCGAAGAAATACTGGCGCAACCTGCCGGAGGCGACGGCGATTCCCGAACTCATCCGCAATGCACGCACGCGCACGGAAACGATGGTGGAGGCGCCCATGGTATCGCCGGAACGAAACGCGCCACGCGATACGAGGCCTGTCGCGCCGCCGACGACCGCGCATTTGCCGAACAGCTTGGCGCGCATCGCCGAAGACGCTTCCGTGTGCAAACGCTGCCATCTCTGGCAGCCGGCAACACAAACAGTGTTCGGCGAAGGTCCCGTCGATGCGCGCCTGATGATCGTGGGTGAACAGCCCGGCGATCAGGAAGACCTCGCCGGCCGGCCTTTTGTAGGCCCTGCCGGCAAGGTCCTCGATCGGGCCCTTGCCGAAGCCGGCATCGACCGCACGAAGATCTATGTCACCAACGCGGTGAAGCATTTCAAATTCGAGCCGCGCGGCAAGCGCCGTATCCACGCCACACCGGACCGCTCGGAAATCGAAGTCTGCCGTTTCTGGCTCGATCAGGAACGAGACATCGTCAAGCCACACCTCACAATTTTGCTCGGAGCCTCGGCCGCACGCGCAGTGCTCGGCCGTGCGGTGACCATCTCACGCGAGCGCGCTCGTCCGATACAGGCCGGTGATCACCAGGTTTTCGTCACCGTGCACCCATCGTACCTGCTGCGGCTGCCGGACGAGGACGCCAAGCAACGCGAATATGCAGCATTCGTCGGAGACTTGCGCCAAGCACTGGAACTGGCACTGGCGGCTTAGAGGCAAGCGGTTCTTTTTGCAAAAAGAACCAAAAACTCTTGAACTATGGTACAGGCCTCCGGAGAAATCCGCGACAGCGATGAAAAAGTCTTTTGCTGCTTTTCTTCAGAAAAGCAGGCCTTCCTTTCTCCACGCTCAGCGCGTCATCAAAACCGGCAATCGCGCATTCTCCAGCACGTGCCTGGTGACTCCTCCAAGGATCAGCTGGCGCAAACGTGAATGCGAATAGGCGCCCATGCCGAGCAGGTCGGCGCCGAATTCCCCAGCCGCCGCAAGCAGCCCCGCACCCACGTCACGGTTGACCGGTCCGAACACGGCGAGGTCGGCCTGCACGCCGTGCAAGGCGAGATACGGCAACACATCGGCGGCAGGCGGTCCGCGCCTCTGGTAGTCGGTGGCGTGCAACACGCGCACCGCTTCGGCGCGCCGCAGCCACGGCAGCATCGCCGCCAATGCCGCAGCGCCCTCCACCGTGCCGTTCCACGCAACGCAACAGCGCCGCCCGATCGATGACGGGGCCGCAGGCGGCGCAATCAGCACCGGATGCCCGCTGTCGAATAACACCGCGTGCAGCGCGTCCGAACCGCCGCCATTATCCTCGTCGGTGCGGGACGGGTGTGGCAGGATGGCTAGATCTGACAGTCGGGCCCGCGCCGGCACGATCTCGTTCTCGCGCCCAATGACGACCTCGACTTCCGCCGATGCGCCGCTGCCGCCATCCGCGAGCCCATGCCGGCCCACCGCCTCGGCGAACACACTGCGCAGCACGGCCTCGCGCTCCGCACCGTCGCGCTCGGCCGCGTCCATCATGTCCTCGATCATCGCGCCGGACAGGCCTTCGCCGGCGAGCGGCGCCGCCTCCCGGCTATCGACGCGTACCGCGATCGCCGCCAGATGGGCGGACCAAAGCGACGCGGCCATCAGACCTGCTTCCAGCGCGGCGCGGCCCGTTGGCGTTTCCGAAAGCGGCAGCAGCAATTTGCGGTACAGGCGAGCTCTCCCACGCAACGATCGGCGACGCGCCAGCGTCGCACACTCAAGCCGAAACGTTTAGGGATACAACTTCGAAATATCCCAGCCTTCGCCGGCGCGTAGGAATACCGTGCGGTCATGCAGGCGGAACGGGCGATCCTCCCAGAACTCGAAACGATGCGGGTGCAGCCGGTAGCCCGACCAGTACGGCGGCCGCGGGATGTGCAGGCCCGGAAAACGCTCCTCCTGCTCCGACACGCGGCGCTCCAGCGTAGCACGGCCCGGCAACAGCCGCGATTGATCCGATGCCCAGGCGCCAAGCCGCGACACTCTGGCGCGGCTCGCGAAATACAAATTGGCCTCCTCCTCGCCCACCGACTCGACCGCACCCTCGATCCGGACCTGTCGTGCCAACGTCTTCCAGTGAAACAACAACGCCGCGCGGGGATTCTCCCGCAGCTCGCAGCCCTTCCGGCTTTGCGTATTCGTGTAGAAAACGAAGCCCTGCGGATCGGCACCCTTCAGCAGCACGATGCGCGCACTCGGCACGCCATCGGCCGTGCAGGTCGCCAAAGTCATTGCATTAGGATCGTTGATTTCGGTACGGGCCGCCTCGCCCATCCATGTCTCGAACAGGATGAGTGGATCCGGCGAAAGAGTCGCGTCCGCATCCGCCATGACCTAAACCCCTGTCACAAAAGCTACCGTTACAATCTGTCCGACACCGTGAACCTTGCCGGTGGCACGCCCTGCCACAACACACGGCCGACATTTGCCACGGCCACGCCGGTCGGAACGCCAATCCATCCCGCCGTCACGCATGACACGACTCGCTATCGTGCGGGTAGTACCCCCCTTGCACCTGCGCCAAGCCCTGTGTCACCTCCCTTGCGAATTGTCTGAGGACCGGAATGCTCGATAGCACGCAGACCATGGCCACAAAGGGCTCGCTCATGGCGGGCAAGCGAGGGGTCATCATGGGCGTGGCGAACGAGCGATCGCTGGCCTGGGGGATCGCGGCCGCCGCGGCCGCCCAAGGTGCGGAAATCGCCTTTACCTATCAAGGGGAAGCCCTCGGCAAACGCGTCCGCCCATTGGCCGAAAGCGTCGGCTCCACGCTGGTGCTGCCGTGCGACGTGGCGGACGAAAGCTCCATCGATGCCGCGTTCGACGCCGTGCAGGCCGAATGGGGTACGATCGACTTCATGGTCCACGCCATCGGCTTCGCCGACAAGCAATACCTCCGCGGACGCTACGTCGATACGCCGCGCGACGCCTTCCTGCAGGCGCTCGATATCTCCTGCTACTCGTTCACCGCAGCCTGCAAACGCGCCGCCGCACTGATGCCGAACGGCGGCTCGCTGCTCACCCTCTCCTACCTCGGCGCCGAACGCGTCGTGCCGCACTACAATGTCATGGGCGTCGCCAAGGCAGCGCTCGAAGCCTCGGTCCGATACCTTGCCATGGACCTCGGAGCAGCCAACATCCGGGTCAATGCCATCAGCGCCGGACCGGTGAAAACCCTCGCCGCCAGCGGCATCGGAGACTTCCGCTACATCCTGCGCTGGAACCAACTCAACAGCCCGATGGAACGAAATGTCGGCGTGGACGAAGTCGGCGGCGCCGGATTGTACCTGCTATCCGACCTGTCGACCGCCGTCACCGGCG
Organism: uncultured Buchnera sp.; assembly: GCA_964657355.1. Classification (GTDB taxonomy): domain Bacteria; phylum Pseudomonadota; class Alphaproteobacteria; order Acetobacterales; family Acetobacteraceae; genus BOG-908. Next base: position 140 of record CAZZVF010000183.1, on the reverse strand, counting down.
AAATCCACCACGTCGATTGCGGCTACCACATCATCGGCATGAAAAACCCCAAAGCCCCCGATATCGCTGCGGTGCCGGAGTAGGGTAGGCAAGGCCAAGGGCTCTGCCCTTGGATCCCGCTAAGGACAAGTCCTTAGAAC
>CAZZVF010000182.1:0-6617 GCA_964657355.1 uncultured Buchnera sp. | reverse complement strand
CTGACGAGACGGCGCGGATCGTGCGCGCCATCCACCAGGCGGGATTTGCCATTGCGCCGCGCGGCGCCGGGATGAGTTACACTGGCGGCTATGTGCCCGCGGGCGAACGCACGGTGTCGCTCGACATGGCGCGCATGAACCGCATCCTGCGTATCAGCCGCGACGACATGGTGGTCACCGTCGAAACCGGCGTGACCTGGAAGGCGCTCGGCCAGGCGCTGGCGCCGCTCGGGCTGCGCACCCCGTTCTGGGGACCTATGTCGGGGCTGAAATCCACCATCGGTGGCGGATTGTCGCAGCTCAATGCGATGTTTGGCGCCGGCCAGCATGGCACCTCGAGCGAAAGCTTGGTCGCGTTGTCGGTGGTGCTGAGCGATGGCCGCGTGCTGCGCACGGGCGCGCGCGGGGCCGACGGGGATACACCTTTCTACCGCCATTTCGGGCCGGATCTGGCCGGGCTGTTTTGCGGTGACTGCGGCGTGTTCGGGGTGAAGACCGAAATCACACTACGGCTGATTGCGGCGCCGGCTTACGAGGATCAGGCGTCGTTTTCGTTTCCTACCGGCGCCGGCCTGCTGCGCACCATGGCGGCGATCGCGCGCGCCGGCATTGCCTGCGAGACCTGCGCCTTCGATCCGGGCCTGACCTCGGTGCGCCTCGCGCGCGCCTCGCTTTCCGCAGACGTGAGAACCCTCGGCGCCGTCATCACCAAGGAGAAGTCGATCGCGCGCGGGCTGTTCTCGGTGGCCAAGATCGCTTTGGGCGGCCGCAAATTTGTCGAGGCGGACGAATATCCGTTGCACGTCGTATGCGAAGGCCGCTCGGCCGCCGGCGTGCGCGCCGACATGGCGGCCTTGCGCCGCATTGCTCACGCTGAAAGCGGCAAGGAGATCGCGAACACCATCGCCAAGGTGATACGTGCGATGCCGTTCCCCGAGCTGAATTCCATGGTGGGGCCCAGCGGCGAGGCGTGGGTCCCCGTGCATGGTGTCGTCTCGCTCTCCAGCGCGCCGGCGATCCTCGACGAGATACACGCGCTGTATGCCGAAAGATCGGCCGTGCATGCGGCTGCCGGCGTAAAGACCGGTTTCCTGTTCACAACCATGTCGAGCAACGCCATCATCATCGAGCCGGTGTATTTCTGGCCCGAAGGCTGGCGCGATATCCATGCCGCCGCCATCGAGCCGGCGCATCTCGCGCGCCTGACGCAGCGGCCGCCCAATCCGCAGGCGCGCAATGTGGTAATGCAGACGCGCAAGGCCGTGCTGGCGATTTTCGTCCGCCACGGCACCGGCCATTTCCAGATTGGCCGCACATACCCGTATCGCGAGAGCCGCGACCCTCCCTCGGTCGAACTGCTAGATACGATCAAGCAGTTCGCCGATCCCTTCGGGTTGTTCAATCCGGGCGTGCTGGGGTTTGCGAGCCGGGACCGCGGTGCATGAGCGGAACCTTCCGCGCGATAAGGATGGATCGTTTCGCGCCCAGCTTTCGCGAGGCCGCCGGCATTGTGGAAATGGAACTCCCAGCGCCCGGCCCCGGCCAGTTGCGAGTACGCAACCGGTATTGTGGCGTAAACGCGATCTTCGACACGCAGATCGCACGCAATGCGGTGGACTACGTGACGATCCGTGTGCCGTCTCTGACCGGCGTGGAAGCCCTCGGCGACGTCGAATCCTGCGGCACCGGGGTGACCGGTTTCGTGCCCGGCGACGCCGTGGTGACCACGCGTTTTCCAGGCGGCTACCGCGACTGGAATATCGCGCCGGAGGCGCATTTCGCGCGCGTGCCCAATCATCATCGTGACTGGCTGGCGCTGGCATCCACCGGCGTATCGGCAACGGTCGCACTCGAACATATCGGTGCCCTGCGTGATGGCGAGACGGTGGCCATCGCAGCGGCGGCCGGCGGCCTCGGGCATTTCCTGGTGCAACTCGCGTTGCTGCGCGGCTGCCATGTCGTGGCCTTGTGTGGCGGGCCGCGCAAGGTGGCGTTCCTGCGCGGCCTTGGTGCGCATCGCGTGATCGATTACCGCGCGGAATCGGTGGGCGATGTGCTGGCCGCCGAATACAAGGACAGGATAGACGTGGCGGTCGATACAGTCAGCGGCGGCATCTTCGACGCCTTTCTCGACAATGTCGCGCCGCATGGACGCCTGGTGGTGGGCGGTGCCGCCGCCGATCTCGAAGGCCGGCCGGAGATCGTCACCGGCCCGCGCATCGCGCACAAACTTTATTTCAAAGGCGCATCGGTGCGCGGCTTCATGAATGGCCTGCTGACGGATCTGTGGCCGGCGGCCCGCGCACGGGTGTTCGGCCTCTACGAGGCGGGAAAGCTTCGTGTGGTATTCGATGAACAACGCTTTGTCGGCCTCGACAGCGTATTCGACGCCGTCGAGCGCCTACTGTCCGGACGCTCCATCGGCAAGGTGTCGGTGGATCTGCGCGACGGCGAATAGACGTATGAGCGGGATCCTCCTGGATCTGGTATGGGGGTCACATGGCGTATCGTTTGGGCGTTGACGTCGGCGGCACGTTCACCGATCTCCTGCTCCTGGAGCCGTCGACCGGCGCGTTCTGGCGCCACAAGACCCCGTCCACGCCGCACGACAGCTCGGAAGGAATACTGGCGGGCGTCGAGGCAATCTGTGGCAACGCGAGCATCTCGCCCACGGAGGTCGAAATCTTCCTGCACGGCACGACGGTCGCCACGAACGCGGTGCTGGAGGGTAAGGGCGCGCGTGTCGGTCTGGTTGTCACCGAAGGTTATCGCCAGGTGTTGCAGATCGCCCGCAGCTTCGTGCCCGGCGGACTTGCCGGGTGGATCGTCTGGCCGAAACCGGAGCCCCTGGCGAAACTCGAAGACACAATGGAGATCCATGGCCGCATGGATGCGCGCGGCGTCGAGATTCGGCCGATCGATGACGCGAATATCCGTGCACAACTCGAGACACTGAAGGTCCGCGGCATCGAGGCGCTGACTGTCAGCCTGATGAACGCCTATCTGAATGGCGCGCACGAGGCCCGCGTTGGGGAACTCGCGGCCGAGATCCTGCCCGGCATCCCGGTCTCGCTAAGCCACGTGGTTCTGCCGGAACTGCAGGAATACGAACGCACGTTGACAACGGTGGCCAACGCCGCGGTGCGTCCGGTGGTGGGCCGCTACATACGCAACCTGCGCGGCAAGCTGCGCGGAGCCGGCATGGCCGGGCAGATCTCGCTGCTGCGTTCGGATGGCGGCCTGATGTCGTCGGAGAAATCCGAGGAGAACCCGGTATCTTTACTGATGTCGGGTCCGGCCGGTGGGGTGACCGGCGCATTGTGGGTTGCCAAGCACGCAGGCTTGAGAAATATCCTGACGCTCGACGTGGGCGGCACCTCGACGGATGTGGCGCTAATCGAAAACCTCGATGCCAGGAGGGTGCGCAACACCCAAGTGGGCCATCTGTCCGTGCGAGCGTCGGCGCTCGATGTGAAGACGGTTGGCGCGGGCGGCGGCTCGATTGCATACGTGCCAGAGCTGACCAAGGCTTTGCGCGTGGGGCCGCAATCGGCAGGCGCCGTGCCGGGGCCGGTCGCCTACGGCAAAGGCGGCACGCTGCCCACCGTCACCGATGCAAATGTCGTGCTCGGCTATTTGCCGGAGGCGCTGCTCGGGGGCACCTTCAAGCTCGATCGCGAGGGTGCAGCCCGCGCGGTGCAGACCATCGCGGACGCGCTCAAGATCGGCTTGATGGAAGCGGCCCGCGGCATCATCGACATCGTCAACGAAAACATCTTCGGTGCGCTGCGCATGATCTCCGTGCAGCAGGGCTACGATCCGCGCGATTTCGCGCTGATGGGCTTCGGCGGCGCCGGCCCGATCCACGTCAACGCGGTGGCACGCCTGATGGGAAGCTGGCCGGCTGTCTCTCCGGTCTCTCCCGGCGTACTCTGCGCGCTGGGCGACGCCACGACACGCATGCGAACCGAGACCGCGCGCAGCTTCTCCGCTTTGGCACGCGACACGAACACGGCCGACCTGTCCAGCATACTTGCGGAGATGGGCAGGCAAATACGAGATTCGCTGATCGCCGATGGCGTGGACGAAGCCGGTGTCACACTGCTGTTCGAAGTGGATGTGCGTTACGCGGGCCAGGCCTTCGAGGTGCCGCTGACCTTGGACCCTGCGGCACTGGAGCGCGACGGGGTTGCCGGGATCACTACGCGTTTCGACGAAGAGCACGAGCGGCTCTTTACCTTCACCATGGAAAGCCCGCACGAGATCGTCAATCTGCGCGCTGTTGCAGTCGGACGCGCGCTCGAGCTGCCGGCGATCGAGCTGCCCAAGGGCAACGGCGATCCGGTCGCTGCCAAGCTGCGCGACCACCAGCTCTGGATGGGCGGGCGCATGCAGCCGGCGGTGATCTACGACCGCGCGAAGCTTCTTCAGGGTGATCGCATCGCAGGACCGGCCATCGTGATCGAGATGGATTCCACCACGCTGATCGAAAGCGGCTGCGTGGCCGTCGTCGATCCATATGGCAACATCCTGATCAACCCGGCGACGTAAGGATCAACCGGTCATGCCCGCGCGGATTATCCAAAGCAACGATACCCCCTTCGTCCTGAAAGTAATAGACCCTATAAGCCTCGACATCATCGAGAACGCGCTGCGCAACGCGCGTATCGAAATGGATGCGACGCTGGTGCGCACGGCGATGTCGCCGGGCATACGCGAGCAGGGCGACGCGTTCCCGCTGATCGCCGACCACAAGGGCCGCATGATCGTCGGCCAGTTCGGCAGCTATATCGGTCCTTTCCTCGACGGCTTCGACGGCACCGTGGAAGAGGGCGACATGATCATGCTGTCGGACCCGTATTCCGTAAGTGGCGCCATCAGCCACAACAACGACTGGCTGGTGCTGCTCCCGGTGTTCAAGGACGGTCGGCTGCTCGCCTATACCTCGATGTTTGGCCACCAATCCGATATCGGCGGCAAGGTGCCTGGCTCGATGCCAATCGACGCCACCTCGATCTTTCAGGAAGGTGTGCGGATACCGCCCGTCAAGATCTACAAGGGTGGCGTCTATAACACGGACCTGGTGCGGCTGATCATGCACCAGGTGCGCACGCCGGATTGGTGCAAGGCAGACTTGAAGGCGCTGATCGCCTCCTGCCGGGTGGCGTCGCGCCGCGTGATCGAGATGGCGGAGCGCTTCGGCGAAGACGTCTTCGTCTCCGCCTGCGAGGAACTGCTCGCCCGTAATCATCGCGCCATGAAGACCCTGATCGAGACGGCAATCAGCGAGGAAAAGGTCAGCTTCGAGGATTATATCTGCGACGACGGCATGGGTTTCGGCCCATATCGCATCCGCTGCACCATGTGGCGCGAGAATGGCCGCGTGGTGCTGGATTTCAGCGGCACCGATCCGCAAAGCCGGGCATCGATCAACTTCCTGCTCAACGAGAACATGATGCGCATGTTCTTCGGTATCTACATGATCATGGTGTTCGATCCGCAGATCCTCTTCAACGACGGCTATTACGACCTGATCGACGTGCGTATCCCGGAAGGCTCCCTGCTGCGCCCGAAATTTCCCGCAGCTCTCTCCGGCCGCACCCACGCGCTCGGCCGGATGTTCGATATACTCGGCGGATTGCTCGGGCAGAAAACGCCGAAATTCCTGACCGCCGCGGGTTTCTCCTCCTCGCCCCATTTGTTCTACTCGGGCACCGACGGTAACGGTACCTATTTCCAGCTGTTCCAGATCGGCTTTGGCGGCATCCCCGGCCGTCCGATGGGCGACGGACCCGACGGGCACTCCCTCTTTCCAAACTTCACGAACGTGCCCAATGAATTTCTCGAGCGCTACTTCCCGCTGCGCATCGAGCGCTACGAAACCGCAGCGGATTCCGGCGGCGCGGGCCTGCATCGCGGCGGCAATGGCATCCTGATGTCCTACCGCTTCCTCGAGCCGGGCGACATCGCCATCCATGACGACCGCTGGTTCGTGCCGCCCTGGGGCGTCAATGGGGGCAAGCCCGGCGCACGGGCCACCAAGATCCTCGAAAAAGCCGATGGCATAAAAATCATCGTCGGCAACAAGGTCGAGGACATGCCCGTGGGAGCCGGAGATGTCCTGCACTTCATCACTTGGGGAGGAGGCGGCTGGGGCGACCCGCTGGAGCGCACTGCGGAACTGGTCGCCAAGGAAGTCCTGCAAGGGCTGGTGACACGGCATGGCGCGCTGTCCTACGGTGTGGTGCTGACCGGCAATGGTGCCGTCGATGAAGCGGCAACCGAAACATTGCGCAGCGAAATGCGCGCTGCGCGCCCTGCCGTGTTGCCGACGTTTGATTTCGGACCCGACATCGCGGCGCTGAGGAAGAACTGCCTGGCGGAAACGGGTCTTCCGGCACCGAAACGACCCGTATTGGCGCAGCACCAGGCAGCGGCGGAGTGAGCGAACCAGCATAACGGCGCTGGAGTGACGTGCGGGAACGCTGGGCTTGAGACGGGCGATGGAAGTTATCGGCTGAAGCTATTTCAGATCGAAGTAGATCGAAAATAAACTCTAGCTCTTTGTTTTGGCGGGCATCTTTATCCGACAGGTCAACCCATTCGGTCGGATGATG
>CAZZVF010000181.1:0-6630 GCA_964657355.1 uncultured Buchnera sp. | reverse complement strand
TAACTGCAATGCTGCTGCTGGTGGTGGAGGGTCTGGCTATCTTGGCGCAGCGACCGACGAACAGCTGACGGCAGCGATGGGCGCAGTGCCGGCAATGACCTCCGACATCGACTATGCGGCAGGGGTGGGTGTGGGAGGCTGGGGCTTTCGTCCCTACGGCATCGGTGTCGTGTATGGCTATCCCGCCCGCGGCTACGCTATTCCGGCGTATGGCTATGGCGGATACGGGGGCGGCTACGGCTACGCGCCGCAGGGCTACTTCCATCGCGAAGCCTATGTGACGAGGGCGCCGGTTGTTCACCACGTGCACCACGTGGTGCATCACACCGCCTGTCGCTAACGTTCAAAGGTATGCGCGCGCAAACATCCCGATTGTCAGCGCCAATCCGATGAACACGACCATGACCCTCAGTTTGCGTTCGTCGACGCGCAGCAGGAGCCAGGCCCCCACCTGGCCGCCTGCCACCGCGCCGACGGCCGCGACGAGCGCTGCCAGCCAGCGCACCTCATGCGAAAATGCGAAAATCATCACGGCCGAGGCGTTCATGACGCCCGCCAGGACGTTTTTCGTGGCACCGGCCTGACGCACGGCCAGGCCTGACAACGTCAGTGTGGCGAGCAGCAGGAAGCCGATGCCGCCGCCGAAATAGCCACCATAGATCGCAATCAGAAACTGCGCCGCCGCCGCGGCCGGAACCGGGATAGGGCGCTGGCCCTGCGCGGTGCGCCGGAAGAACGATCCCCAGGTGAACACGCCCGTAGCGAACAGCACCAGGAAGGGCACCAGCCGCTCAAAGAAGCTGGACGGTGTCGCGAGCAGCAGAAGCGCTCCGAATACGCCGCCGATCAGGCTGATGACGACCAAAATCCTGAAGCCAAGGCCTTCGGCGCCGCTGATGTGCTCCCGTCCCGCGAGGCCGGTGGTCACCTGACCCGGAAACAGCGCGATGGTGGAGGTGATGTTCGCCGCGCGCGCATCCATTCCGAGCAGCAGCAGCGCCGGTAACGTCAGGAAGCTGCCGCCACCCGCTACGGCATTCTGTGCGCCGGCCACCAGGGCGATGACGAAGAGGAGGGAGTAAAGCGCCATCGTCTGCTTTCAGGATGATCCAGCCGTGAGGATTTTGGCTGGCTTCGCGCTGCTTGAGAGTTCGGCTAGTAGACGATCATGTCCGATACACAGAAAGAAACGCCGGAACAGGCTCTTGCACGCGCCCTGAACGCCGCCAAGCTGCGCAGGATCAACGAGGCGATCGGCATTTGCCGCGATGTCCTGGTCGCGTCGCCGGATCTCCCGGGGGCGCTCGGCCTGCTTGGCGGCATCCTCGGTCAGGAAGGCCGGGTCGAGGAGGCGATCCAGCTACTGGAGGGTGCGACGGCTCGCCAGGCGGGCGTCGCCAACTGGCACCTGAACCTCTGCGCGCTCTACCGGGGCCGCGCCATGCTGGACAAGGCTCTGGAAGCCGGGCTCGAAGGGGTTCGCTGCAGCCCGGACACCGCGGCGCACCGCATCGAGCTTGCGCTGACGCATTTGACTCGCAGCGAGCGCGACCAGGCATCTCAGCGCTATCGCGAGGCCCTGGCACGGGAACCGGAGAATCCCTCGGCGCATATGGGGCTTGGGGAGCTGCTGCTGAGCCTGGGCGAATTCGCACCCGGCTGGCTGGAATATGCCTGGCGCAACAAGCTGGACCAGGCGCGCGGCACGCTGCCGCGCATGTCCTCGGCGGCGTGGAACGGCATGAACCTGCCGGGAGGCACGTTGCTGCTGGTCGCCGACCAGGGTTTCGGCGACATGATCCAGTTCGCCCGCTACATCCCGCTGGTTAAGCAGCGCGTCGGCAGCCTCATCGTGGGCTGGGGCCCCGAAGTCACCGCCATCCTCGGCGATCACCCGGATATCACCACCTGTTTTCCGACCTGGGCGGCAGCACCGCCGCATGACGCGTACGTGCTGCTTTCCACCCTGCCACAGCTCTTCGGGACCGATTTCAACACCATTCCGGCGCAGGTGCCCTACCTGACGCCCAAAAAGGACCGCGTCACAGGCTGGAAAAACCGTCTCGACGCCTTGTCGCCCTCCGGCAAGCTCCGTGTCGGCATAGCGTGGGCCGGCCGCCCGACCCACCCCAACAATGTGCGCCGCTCGATGCGGCTGGAAACGCTGGCGCCGGTGCTCTCCACGCAGGGGGTCTCCTTCATCTCGCTGCAAAAGCCGTTTCCGGAGGAGGATCGCCCCTATGCCGCCAGCCTGCCCTCATTCGTGGACCTCTCGACCGAGTTGTCGGACTTTGCCGATACCGCGGCGGTGATGATGTCGCTCGACCTGGTCCTGGCCGTCGATACCGCCGTCGTCCACCTGGCCGGCGCACTCGGACGCCCCGTCTGGGCGATGATCACCGAGCCTGCCGACTGGCGCTGGCTGGTCGGCCGTGAAGAAAGCCCCTGGTATCCCACCTTGCGCCTGTTCCGGCAGACCCGGCACGCCGACTGGAGCCCCGTCGTGCAGTCGGTTGCCGCGGCACTACAACAGCTTGTCGGGATCGCGGCTCAGCCCTGAGACACCGCAGCACGCCTTTGTGTCGATGGGGATGTGACAGCCTGGAGACAGGTTGCTACACAGCGCCCACGCCAGCCGGGGACCGCGCGCTCCATGAAGATCGTCGCCTGTAACAGCAACCGGCCGCTGGCCGAGTCGGTCGCGGCCAATCTCGGGTTGCCGCTTACCAGGGCCTCGGTCCGGCGCTTCGCGGACATGGAAGTGTTCGTGGAAATCCAGGAGAACGTGCGCGGCGAGGATGTCTTCGTTATCCAGAGCACGAGCTATCCGGCGAACGACAACCTGATGGAACTGCTCATCATGATGGATGCGCTGCGGCGGAGTTCGGCCCGGCGCGTCACCGCCGTGGTGCCTTATTTCGGCTATGCGCGGCAGGACCGGAAATCGTCGCCGCGCACGCCGATCAGCGCCAAGCTGGTGGCGAACCTGATTACCGAAGCAGGCGCCAACCGCGTGCTCACGCTCGACCTGCATGCGGGCCAGATCCAGGGCTTCTTCGACATCCCGCTGGACAACCTTTTCGCAGCGCCATTGTTCATGGCCGATATACGTGAACGCTATAATGGCCGCGACATCATGATCGTTTCGCCCGATGTGGGAGGTGTGGTCCGTGCACGCGCGCTCGCCACGCGGCTGACCTGCGATCTTGCCATCATCGACAAGCGGCGTGAGCGCGCCGGCGTTTCCGAAGTGATGAACGTCATCGGCGATGTTCACGACAGGGACTGCATCCTTCTCGACGACATTTGCGACTCCGGCGGCACACTGGTGAACGCGGCGGATGCCTTGATCAAGGATGGCGCGAAATCCGTCAGCGTCTATGTGACGCACGGGGTGTTGTCTGGCGGCGCCGTTGCGCGCATTGCGGCGAGCCCGATCGAGATGATGACGATCACCGACAGTATTCAGCCCACCAAAGCGGTGCTGGAGGCGAAGAACATGCGCCAGGCGACCATCGCGCCACTGCTTGCCGAGGCCATGCGCCGCATCTCGGACGAGAGCTCCGTGAGCTCGCTGTTCGATTGAGTGCACCGATGCACCCCGCCGCCAGGCCTGCCCTGCGGCGCGTCGCATTCTGGTATCTGCGGCATGGCGAGACCGACTGGAACGCGCAGGGCCTCAGCCAAGGCAATGTCGATATTCCATTGAACGAGAACGGTCTCGCGCAGGCACGTGAAGCCGGGGCGCTGCTGAGAGGCCGTGGCATACGCAGCATCGTTGCCTCCAGCATGGGCCGCGCGCAGCAGACCGCGCATGTCGTAAGCGACGCATTGGGGTTGCCGTTCATGACAGATCGCGAGTTGCGCGAAGCCTCTTTCGGCGATCAGGAGGGTAAGCCGCTCGGTGGCTGGTACGACCGATGGGTGATCCAGGAATTCACGCCCGAAGGTGCCGAGGATTTCGACGCGCTACGCCACCGTGCGGTGGGCGCGGTAAATCGCGCGCTAGACAACACGCATCCCATCCTCATCGTGGCGCACGGGGCGCTGTTCCGGGCCCTGCGCGCAGAGATGGGCCATTCGGCGACGGTGCGAACGGCAAACGGCACGACGATGTTCTGCGAACCTGCCGAGCCGGCCTGGAACCTTATGACGCTGACGAACGCCGGCCTGCAGCCCTCCTAGCCTTTGGTCCCGGCCGGCAGCTTCTCGAAAGCGCCGAGCAGGCAGGTCTGGTGATAGGTGTTGGTGCGGATCGGCTGTGAGTTGGAGCAGAGCTCGCGCGCACCCGGATCGGTCGGCTGGTAGGTGAAGCCTTCCGGGTCGTGCTTCAATCCGTAGCATTTCGCCTGCAGGCGATTCCGATAGACCGTGTGGTTGCGCATGACGAACAGGATTGTCTGGTCGTCCGGGATGGTGGTGTGATCCACGTCGTCGTCGCGGATGCAGACATTATCGTTGTCGTCTGCCGCGCGCGTAGCCGGTGCGACGAGGGTCGCGATCAGGGCGGGGAGTGCGACAGCTGCAAGGAACATGGCGGAAGTTCTGGTTGTCTGCGTCATGGTGGCCTTCTGTATATTGGAACTGCTGCTACTTGCGTTTGCGGCGCTTCATCTTGGCGGGGTCGTAGCCGCCACCGCCGGGCCCAAGCGGCTCCGGCGTCCGGTCGCGGCGGGACCTCCCTGCCGAGGCTGGCGGCGGCGGCGGCGGCAAGCCCATGTCGAGCGCCTCCAACCGCTTGATCTCGTCGCGCATTCGTGCAGCTTCCTCGAACTCGAGATCGGCGGCCGCCTTGCGCATGCGCTTTTCCATGTCGGCAATGGCGGATTTCAGGTCCTTGCCGACGAAATCGGTAATCCCGGCATCCTTCACCGGAGCTATGGTGACGTAATCCTGCTCGAACACCGAGCTGAGCGCCTCGCCGATATGCTTCTTCACCGATTGCGGCGTGATGCCATGCGCCTCGTTCCAGGCGCTCTGCTTGGTGCGACGGCGATTGGTTTCTTCCAGTGCGTAGCGCAGGCTTTCGGTCATCGTGTCGGCGTACAGAATGACGCGGCCTTCGATGTTTCGCGCCGCCCGTCCGATCGTCTGCACCAGCGACGTCTTCGAACGTAGAAAGCCTTCCTTGTCAGCGTCGAGGATGGCGACAAGGGCGCATTCGGGAATGTCGAGCCCTTCGCGCAGCAGGTTGATGCCGACCAGCACATCGAACACGCCGAGACGCAGGTCGCGGATGATTTCGATACGCTCGAGCGTGTCCACGTCGGAGTGCAGGTAGCGCACCTTCACGCCGTTTTCCGTGAGGTAATCCGTCAGATCCTCGGACATGCGCTTGGTCAGCGTGGTCACCAGCACGCGCGAGCCCTGCTTTGTCGTGGCCCTTATTTCGGCGAGAAGATCGTCGACCTGGCGTTCGACCGGGCGCACTTCGCAGACCGGATCGATCAGGCCCGTCGGGCGGATGACCTGCTCGGCAAACGTGCCGCCCGTGCGTTCCATCTCCCATGGGCCGGGTGTGGCACTGACAAACACGGTCTGCGGCCTGAAGCTTTCCCACTCGGCGAATTTCAGCGGCCGATTGTCGATGCAGGACGGCAGGCGGAAGCCGAACTCCGACAGGATGGACTTGCGCGCATGGTCGCCGCGTTCCATGCCGCCGATCTGCGGTACGGTGACGTGGCTTTCGTCGACGATCAGCAAAGCGTTTTCAGGAAGATATTCGAACAACGTCGGCGGCGGCTCGCCCGGCTGGCGACCGGACAGATAGCGCGAGTAGTTCTCGATGCTCTTGCAGGAGCCTGTCGTCTCGATCATTTCCAGGTCGAACGTGGTGCGCTGCTGCAGCCGCTCGGCCTCGAGCAGCTTGCCCCCGCTGACCAGCTCATCCAGCCGGCGCTTCAGCTCGTCCTTGATGCCGATAATCGCCTGGTTCAGCGTCGGACGGGGCGTCACGTAGTGGCTGTTGGCATAGACCGAGATTTCCTGCAGTTCGGACGTCCGCTCGCCGGTCAGCGGATCGAATTCCTCGATCTTCTCGATCTCTTCGCCAAACAGACGGATCCGCCAGGCGCGGTCTTCGTAATGCGCGGGGAAGATATCCACCACGTCGCCCCGCAGCCGGAACGTGCCGCGCTGGAATGCCGCGTCGTTGCGGCGATACTGCAATTCGACGAACGCCTTCGCCAGCGTGTCGCGGGCAATGCGGCCGCCGATCTCCAGCTTCACCACCATGCGCGAATAGGTCTCGACCGAGCCGATACCGTAGATGCAAGAAACGGACGCGACGATGATGACGTCGTTGCGCTCGAGCAGGGATTGCGTCGCCGCATGGCGCATGCGGTCGATCTGCTCGTTTATCTGCGAGTCCTTCTCGATGTAGGTGTCGGTGCGCGGCACATAGGCTTCGGGCTGGTAGTAATCGTAGTAGCTGACGAAGTACTCGACCGCGTTGTCCGGAAAGAACGACTTCATCTCGCCGTAGAGCTGGGCGGCCAGCGTCTTGTTCGGCGCCAACACGAGGGCCGGGCGCTGCACCGCCTCGATCACCTTGGCCATGGTGAAGGTCTTGCCCGAACCGGTGACGCCGAGCAGCACCTGGTCGCGCTCGCGGCCCTCGATGGCGGCGAC
>CAZZVF010000180.1:0-6642 GCA_964657355.1 uncultured Buchnera sp. | reverse complement strand
CGCTCGCCGACGTCATCGCCTCCGAAGCAGCCCTGCTGTGCTTCGACGAATTCCAGGTCAACGACATCGTCGACGCCATGATCCTCGGCCGCCTGTTCACCGCCCTGTTCGAACGCGGCGTAGTGGTCCTCGCGACCTCCAACACGCTCCCCGACGATCTCTTCCGCGGCAAACCCGGCCGCGACGCGTTCCTGCCGTTCATCGCCCTGCTCAAGGAGCGGCTGGACGTGCTCGTTCTGCAAGGCGAACGCGACTGGCGCCGGCAACGCCTGCGCGGCGTCCGCACCTGGCACGTGCCCGCCGACCGAATGGCCGAACGCGCGCTCGACGCAGCCTTCGACGAGCTCACCGGCGGCGAAAAACCACGCGCCACCAGCCTCATGGTCATGGGCCGCAAACTCGCAGTCCCCCTCGCCGCCGGCAGCGTCGCAAGGTTCGATTTCGACGCACTCTGCGGCCAACCCCTCGGCGCCGGCGACTACCTCGCCATCGCCACCCATTTCGACGCCATCGTGCTCGACGGCGTGCCAAAACTATCCCCCGCCAATTACGACCTCGCGCGCCGCTTCATCGTCCTGATCGACGCCCTCTACGACCACCGCGTAAAACTCGTAGCCTCCGCCGACGCGCAGGTCGATCAGCTATACCAGAAGGGCGAGGGTGCCGACGCTTTCCAAAGAACGGCGTCCCGGCTGGAGGAAATGCAAAGCCAGGAATATTTGGGGCTGGCACATTTGTCTTAGGGTTAGGTAAGGGAAGCACTACTTTTCTGAAGAAAAGTAGCAAAAGACTTTTGGGAATTGCTGTCGCGGTTTTGTTCTGAGGTGTGGGCTTGTCAGGTTTGACGGGTGAGCCCGTCTGGTCGGATGATGCTGTAGGCTGCTGGGCTCGCCGCACAAACTCAGCCGCCCGACGTTCCCACCCGCCCGAATAGCCGCGTCGTCTCCACTCCCGCCTTGAACGAACCAGACAGCGATCGCGCGAACGCAAAGACCAGCACGCCGAGCGACAGCAATCCCATCACCCGCAACGCCGCCGAGCCGAATGCGGGAGGGGCAAGAAGTGCTCCGCTGCCCATCAATCCGAAGGAATAGGCCAGCAGCAGCAGATCGAAGAGCAGCACCGCAGCGATGTAGAAGGAAACATGCCGCAGCGCCCAATTCAGCGGTGCCATGATGCACCCGAGCCAGGCATAGGAGAGCAGGCGGAACACCGTGACCACGGTCACGAAGACAGGGGCCTGCTCGGCGGCATCCGCACTGTTCCTAAGCGAGAAGGCTGCCGAAAATATCAGGGAGCCGAACAGCGTCGCGAAAATTACCGCGCCGCATCGCCCGTCGATCCACCAGCCGCCCCCGGGCGGACGGCGGGCGGCGGAAACCTCCAGATCGTCCTTCAATTGGCCAGAGCGATCGTGAATGTGGGGAACGGCGGCAGCGCATCGACGGCTTCCCGGACGACACCGCCCGCGGCACTTCCGGCAAGCCCGATGCCTGCGCCCACCGCGTTGAGCAATTCCGTACGAACGTCGGGACTCAGCACAACCTCGCGCACGATCCTGGCGCCGCCAGCGGCAGCGCCAGCCGTTCGAGATGCCGCGGCGGCCGCGGTGGTCGCTTCCAGCAACGCACGCGCGGACGTGACGGCCGTGCGCGGCACGGCAGCGACGCCCACCGCATCCTGCGCCCGGCTGGAGTAATAATACGCCGGATTGTCATCCATCTTCTCGTTGAGCGCGTGCCGCCCGCGGGTCTCGTTGAGCACACGGACTCCGCCTTCGAGACAGCTGACGCTCGCAGCACCGGACGCCGTCGCATCGAACACGACAAGGGAATCGCGCGCATACCGATCAGATGCGGCGTCCTCCTTGATCTGCGCCAGTATGGGGTTGGCAAGCAGATTGCCGGACCGCGCTTCCCTCAAGGTGCTCAACCCCGGCGTGATACTCCCGGAGCCACCACCCAGATATCCAGACATCGTCTAACCTCATCTACAAACACACTTACGAGCAGGAGGGTCGAGGAACCCTAGCAGGCTGCTGAAAAACGATTTCTGGCCCGACCCAACGACACGATGGTTCGTGCACGGGCGAGGGTGCGCATCGTTGGTTCAGGAACGAGGACCACATGATTCGTTTCTTTCCATCGTCGCTGTGCCGAGGGACTTTTTCAGCAGCCTGCTAGACTTACCGAGGCCGAAGCAGCGTTCAGTAAATGAGATACGCGTCCGAATCCACCCAAGCAGATGCCCCTTGGAAACGCCATTTTTATCCCCCCGCGCCAACCGCAAAGCAACTCTATTCGAAACGACTGAAAAGTTCTTCTGCTTCGTCGTTTTAGGTGGCTCCTACAGCAATCGTCGAACGCGAGTATCAAACGGCGGAAGGCGCAGACTCATTCCAACGCACCACTCTTCGGCTGAAATCAATGCAAAGGCAGGATTGCCTAGGTGTGGCGCATTTGTCGTAGGGGAAGGGTGAGGAGCAAGCTTATCTCTTAAAAGCGCTACGAACGGCAATCTGGAAAGCGCCGGTTCCCCCCCCTTGTGCCATGACATCGTGTCAGGACGAGTTGCCCGCACTCTGGCGCAGCCCCGTGGCTGTGAAGAACGCATCTAAACGAGGCTCGCTCTTGCTGTAGATATCCAGAAGCTGCCGCGTCTTTGATTGCATTTTAGGAAAGCGTTTGATCTCGGCCGCAAACTCTCGTGGATGGCCGAACACCCGTTCGGCATAGGTGTTCCAGTCGTTGTCCAGGCTGGTGGTGCCGTAAAGCGAGACAAAACCCTGTGCGTGGAGTGCTTCATCGCCCTCAACCGGAGGGCGATGGACGAGGACTTTTTTGTAATCGTCAAGGCTTGTGTAGTTGAACCCGACTGGGTTGCTTGCTGTCCAGTCGCTGACGTTGAACAGGACATGCTCGCGCACAATCGAGCTGAGTTCATGATGAAAACTGTCGGCAAGGAACGTTTCGCCTCCCGGAGATGAAATATCGTGGGCATTGAGCGCAATTATGCCCGCGACAAAGAACCCGCCAACTTCGGTGTTCCACAAGGTGATCTGCCCAGCCAATGCTATGCGCTTAACAAGTTTATCGACAAAGCCGGGTGGGTAAACGACAACAGCGTTTGTTAAAGCTTTTATAGCTTGTTGCTGTGTGTCGGAAGGCAGATCGCTGATGCTAACGGGTCGATCGTAATGAGCGATCAGGGGGGCAATCGTGGATTGCATGCCTCGCGTGACAAGTTGCCCATGGAAGTATCTGCCAAGTGTGTAGGAGTCTGCAGGTATAGTCCTTCGATTAAGCAGATAGCCTCCGAGCACAAGCAGAAAGGCGAGTGCCAGTATTACCCTGGATATGGTAATTTGCCTATGCTGCGGCGTTGCCATTACCGCGCGGCCGCAGCGGCAAACAAACCGGTCACCGCGGCCGTCGCGGGAATGTCTGCCGGCGTGTCCGCGCCAAGCGTAACGAAGTTCGACACTACGACAGCGGTGGCAAGCGCACCTCCTGCGATATAAAGACCGTATTTGGCCATATAATGCACGGGGCCGACATACCAGACCGGCTCGGACACGGGTTGTGCCTGTCGGGTTATTTTGGGGTCGTCGGGCTTCGGCTTGATGTCGATCGTGATTGTAAGCTCAGGCGAGACGTAAAGAAACTTGAGGTATTTGCCTTTTAGTTCGGGCGACTTAAACTTCGCACGGATAACCGGTAGGCCGTCATCCGAAGAGATAGCAGTCCCAATGGAATTCAGGCTCGGCGGCGCACCTTTAGCATTGACGGTCATCATGTCTTCAAATTCGACCTTGTTGGTCGTGCGGTCCCAGGAGACCTGTGTGTCGGAAAGCAGCTTGGCTAGCGCCCCATCCGTCTCCTGTTTGGCGGCAATCTCCGCCCCTTTATTTGTGTAGGTCAGGATGGGCACCTGTTCGTCAGCCCAGATGGTGATGCTTCCCTGGAACTTGACCTCGATTTCCGCCACGGCCGATTCCAGTTTAATGGAAGGAAGCTGATCGAGTGTGTATTTAAACGGAAAGCTGTTGATGCGTGTGCTCTCGCTTGTGCTTTGGGCACCAGTCCCGACCGAAGGCGAGGCGGACGCCGGTGGGCTTGAGTTGCTTGCCTTTTCGGTGTTGGCGGTGGGGCTCGGATGCGAGGTCTGGGCGGGATGGCGACCAGCGTAGCCGCGAGGATTGATGCGATCCGGCAGCGGGATCAGCAGTGTTTGGCCGATTTGGATGCGGTTTGGTGAACGGAGCCGGGTGTGCGTGACGGCTGCCACCTCGGGACGTGTGTTGTAGACAAAGATACGTGGCCAGAGCACTCCGGCCCCCAACTGAGACTGCGCAATGCTCCACAGCGAATCGTTCGGCTTAACAACGTAGCGAATACCTTGGGTGATCATCGCCGATGAGCCTCATTCTGGTGCCGGTTCCGGATAGCCAATTCTACTACGGATAGGACGGATGAACGTTTCTGCGACATCGCTGATTTTGGCGGGTGTGACTTTGTCAGCGGCGCTGGCAATCTACTGGCTATACGTTCTGGCTCAGGTAGCTTTCCGGCGAGGAACCGTGCTCCGGCAGGATTACGTGATGCTGCCGGGCCTAACGGTGGTGATCACTGCTATCGGTTTGGGCTTGGAGTGGACGGATCGGCATCGGCCAGCCTTGTTGGGCGGAGTGGGATTCGCCGCGTTCCTGGGGCTAAATCTCGGACGAGTGATATGGCGAACCCGGAGGTAAGGCGAGGTTGATTGATCTAGCAATCCTTCCTATGGCAATGCGCAATATACGGCGTCCTCACGCTCGTGGTGAGGTCTTCGAGGTTGAGCGTCACGTCGCCTGCGTCGCTTACGCCGGTGACGGTGACTGCCACGGTCGGGGATGCTTTCACGAGTTCGCTGAACACGCCCTTGTGCCAGGAATACGCGTGATAGGCGCCGCTCGCATCCGTGTAGGTGCCGACGACGATGTCCGTGTTGCTGAGGGCGACCGCCTGCATTGCCTTGGAGGGCGAGGGTGCATCGAAGGTGGTGTATTTGCCGTTCCGCAGGATCATGCCGTGTAGGCCCTGTGCGGCGTCGATATACGTGCCCGCGATCGCTCCATGGTCATTGATGAGGCCATCCTCGGCCTGCGTATTGCCAGGGCCTTGGATCACCGTTGTCTGGCCGTGATCGTAGGTGAAAATGCCTTCTCCTATCGGAGCGTTACTGCATTCGCCGCTCACGACGCCTTGCCGGTTGATGGCGGCAATTTTGGAGAAGCCGCACGGGTAAATGGTCTGATAGGGCGGCCTCCGGCCCACATCGCTTTCGTAAAGCCCATTCCCGCTATACCTAGCGAGTGCCACTTCGTGATGCACGTTGATGCCAATGAATTGTCCAGCACTCTCCGGGTAACCCATGTTCGTGCTGTCGTAATACTGGAAGCGCCCGTTGTTCCAGATGACCAGCGAGAAATATTCAAGCCCGGCGACAAGCCCGTTATCCTGAATTGAATACGGCTCGAGTCGCTCTCCCTGGAAGTGCCGCTCTAATGGCAAAACCGTCAACACGCCATTGTTCAATAGGAAACCAGGATGGTTTTCCTTATTGTCAGTGAACGAGCCGCCAACGATGCCGCCGTGGCTGATAGCGGTCACGGTATCCCCAACGCGCCCGCGCACCATCACCTTATCCAAGGTGAACGTGGCCGCCTGCACCCCGACCGGCGCCAGCGCGGTAATCGCGGCCAGCGCCACGCCCTTCAAACTCGAGTGCATCATGGTCTCCACCCCGTCCCGATGGAGACTTCATAACTTATCCGAACTGTTTTGTCAGCTACCTTGTTACAAGCCGTCAGCGGCTCCCGCGGTGCCCCTAAGTAAAGATGCTCGTGGTCAGGCCCGTCTCGCCGTAGAAAATAATGTGCGTGTTGTCGCTCAGCGTAAGTTCCGTGCTGCCGTAAGCAACAAGCGCATTCGCGATCGCATTCTGCGCCTCGTTGGCACCGTAGCCCTGCAGGCTCAGATGGTCGTCCGCCACGTTGAAATTGAAGATCGCCGTGGTGCCGCCGCCATTGCCCGCGACGAAGTCGTACTGCTCGGCGCCGGTACCGGCAATCGCGTAATCCGTGCCCGTGCCGCCATACACCGTATCCGCGCCGCCATTGCCGATCACCTCGCTCAGACCCGAGCCGGTCTGGATCGTCGTGTCGCCTGTATTAGAGCCGAAGTAATACACGGCGCCTGTACTGCCGCCGCCCTGCAACGTGCTGTTGCCGCTGCCGGCCGCGAGCAGCGACGTGCCGCCGCCTGATGCCACCAACGTGCCGCCCACGCCGCCCGCCAGAATGGCCGACGCGCCGCCGGTGTTCAGCACGTCGAGGCCGCTGGTGCCGCCGTAGATCAGGTCGCCCGCGACGCCGCTGGTCGCGATCAGCACGCCCGACCCACCGAGCACCGTGCTGTGTCCTTCGCCGCCCGTGAACGTGAAACTCGTGGCGAAACCTGCGACGACCGAAAGTGCGCCTGACGTTGCAATCACCGTATCGGTGCCCCCGCCACCCACCACGGTGGCGCCGAAATTGCTGCTGCCGGTGCTGTCCGCCACCGTGGTGAGCAAGCCGTCCACCAGATACACCGCACCGGTGCC
>CAZZVF010000179.1:0-6724 GCA_964657355.1 uncultured Buchnera sp. | reverse complement strand
AGAGCAGGCCGGCCGGCATCAGGCGGAGCGCCCGCCTCAGATAGAAGCCGCCGAGCCCGATCCTGCCTTGCTCGCAGAGCGCGCTCAACAGCTGGCGGGTGATCAGCAGGCCGCTGATGAAGAAGAACAGCGTGACGCCGAACGCGCCGGGCAACACCCGGTCCAGCCCGCAATGGGCCAGGATGACGAGGGTGATGGACGCGGCCCGCAGGCCGTCGAGCGCCGGCACATAACCCAGGCGGGCGACCGCCGGCACATCACGCGGACCGGGCAATTCGCATGCCTGGACGGACGCCGCGTCCGGGCCCACCTTGGCGTCGCCGGCCGCCGGGGTCCCGCTTTGGCCCCCCAGCCGAGCCACCGCTTGAGTCAAGGACGACCCGCCAACCTTGAACGCATTATTGCCAACGCTAAGCGCACCATTGAGGACCTGCCACCACGGACCGACAATGGATGATCGTTTCGATTTCGACAAGAATTGACCATGGCAAGATCCGAACGCGACATTCCCCAGAACCTGCAGCCGCGCGCGGCGGATTACCGGTTCGACCTCGAGCACGCGCTGCGCAGCGTGGTGGCGATCCGGACGGACGTGCCGGCGGATGCGTTCACCGCGGGCGCCCTCGGCACCGAGCGGGCCGGCAACGGCATCTGCATCAAGGGCGGCCTGATCCTGACGATGGGCTACCTGATCATGGAGGCCGAGACGATCTGGGTGACCACGTCGAATGGCTGGGCGGTGCCGGGCCATGCGCTGGCGACGGATTTCGAGACTGGCTTCGGCCTCGTGCAGCCGCTCGGGCGGCTCGACGTGCCGGAAATGGCGATCGGGGACAGCAATGCGGTCGAGGTCGGCGCGCCGGCGTTGCTGGCGGCGGCGGGCGGCCGGCACCGCACCATCGAGACCCAGGTGGTGGGCCGGCAGGAATTCGCCGGCTACTGGGAATATCTGATCGACGACGCGCTGTTCACCGCACCCGCGCATCCGTTCTGGGGCGGCTCCGGGCTGATCGGCGCGGACGGCAAGCTGATCGGCATCGGATCGCTGATCCTGCAGCAAGGTGATCAGCGCGGCCGGCGCGTCGACATGAACATGGTGGTGCCGACCGGCCTGCTGACGCCGATCCTGGACGAGTTGGTGACGTTCGGCCGGGTGCGGCGCCCTGCCCGCCCCTGGCTCGGCATGTTCGCGATGGAGAACGAGGACACCGTGGTGATCGGCGGCATCGCCGATGGCGGCCCGGCCGACAAGGCGGGATTGCGTGCCGGCGACCGCGTGGTGGCGGTGGACGGGGACGAGATCACCGACCTCGGCAGCCTGTGGCGCCGGATCTGGAGCGCCGGCACCGCAGGGGCGCGGGTGCGCATGACGGTGAGCCGCGACGGCGGGCTGCTGAACGTCACCGTCCATTCGGCCGACCGCGCCAGTTTCCTGCGCTCGCCCCGGCTGCACTGAGCGATGGCACGCCGCGGCATCAGGCGCGCAGCCATCGCTGTGGGCGGTGTCGTCGTCCTGCTCGGGATCGCGGCAGGCGGTGTCGCCGTCACGATCCGGCTGACGCTGCCGCCGTCGCACGAGATGCTCCACATTCCGGGGCTGTCGGCGCCGGTCGATGTGACGTTGGACAGCCACGGCATTCCGCGCATCAAGGCCGCCAACAGCCTCGATGCCGCGACCGCCCTTGGTTTCCTGCATGCGCGCGACCGGATGTTCCAGATGGAGCTGATGCGACGTGCCGCTTCCGGGCGCCTGGCCGAGATCGCGGGATCCGACGCCCTGCCGCTCGACCGCATGGCGCGCACGCTTGGCGAGCGTCTGCATGCCGAGCACTCCTACGCGGCCCTGCCGGCGCAGACCAAGGCGATGCTGACCGCCTATACCGCCGGCGTGAACGCCTGGATCGGGCTGCGCGGCCGGCTGTCGGGGCTCGAGTTCGTAGCACTCGGCAGGCCGGAACCGTGGACCCCGGTCGACTGCCTGTTGTGGAACGAGACCGTGTCGCTCTGGCTGTCGGACAATTTCCGCACCGAGCTGGCGCGGGCATCGCTGGCGGGGAAACTGCCGATGGCGCGCATCCTGCAGCTCTGGCCGAGCCAGACCATCTCGCCGCCGGCATCGGTGCAGCCGATCCGGCAGGGCTTATTGGATAGGCTGCCGGATTTCCCGGCGCCGTTCACCCTGCCGTCCGAGGCGTCGAACGCCTGGGCGGTCGATGGCGCGCACAGCGCCACCGGGCATCCGCTGCTGGCCGGCGATCCACATCTGCGCCTGGGCGTGCCGTCGCTGTGGTATCTCGCCAGGATCGAGACGCCGGACAACACGCTGGTGGGGGCGACGGCGCCCGGCGTGCCGTTCATGGTGCTCGGCCATAACCGCCATATCGCGTGGAGCTTCACCGCATCGGGCATCGACACGCAGGATGTGTTCGTCGAGACCGAGCTGCCGGGCGGTTTCTACGCGACGCCCGACGGCAAGCTGCCTTTCACCGTGCGCGACGAGCGCATCGTGGTGCGTGGCGGCCCCGACGAGATTCTGCATGTCAGGACGACACGCCATGGCCCGGTAATCAGCGACCTCGACCGAAAAGGCGGCGGCGCACCTGTGCTGGCGGTCGAGATGGCGAATCTCGATCTCGGCAGCGCGGCGCCGGGCATTTTGGCGTTGAACGGCGCCGCCAGCGTCGAGGAGGCAGGCCGTGCGGCGCCGCTGATCGCAGCCCCCGTGCAGAACCTGACGGTGGCCGACGCGGACGCGATCGGGATCTTCACCACCGGCTCGGTGCCGGTGCGGCGCAACGGCGACGGGACGGCGCCGGTCGAGGGGGCGGATGGCGCGCATGACTGGGCCGGCTTCGCGTCGGGCGAGGCGCTGCCCCATGTCGTTTCGCCCCCCGGCGGTTTCGTCGCCAATGCCAATGACCGCACCGCGCCGCCGGATTTTCCCGTCTATCTCGGCCGCGACTGGCCGGCGCCGTTCCGCGCGCGCCGCCTCCGGCAGCTGCTCGATGGCAGGCATGGTCTCACGGCCGGCGATTTCGCCGCCATGCAGGCCGATCCGGTGAGCGTGTTTGCGGCCGATGTGCTGCCGGCCTTGCGCAGCCTGCCGAAGGGCGGGGGGGACACCGCGAAAGCCCAGGCCATGCTCGCCGGCTGGAACGGTGCGATGGAGGCCGGGCGGCCGGAACCGCTGATCTTCAACGCGGCAATGCAGCTTTTCGTGCATCGCGTACTCGAAGCCTCGCATGTGCCGGAGAATGATGCCGGCCCGTGGTCGGGCTTCGCCGTCTGGCTGCTGACGCCCGACGGTAGCGCCTGGTGCGACGGGGATTGCCCCAAGAAGCTTTCCGCCGCGCTGCACGACAGCGTGGAGGACCTGAAAACCCGCTTCGGCGCGGATCTGACCGCCTGGCGATGGGACGCGGCCCACCGCGCCGTCTTCGCGCATCCGCTGTTGGGGGGCCTGCCGGTGGTGGGCGGCCTGGCCTCGCGCAGCATCGGCATTCCCGGCGACGATTCGACGCTGTTTCGCGGCGGCAGCGGCACGCTCGGCGATTTCAGCGCCCGCCACGGCGCGGCCTACCGCGCGGCGTACGACCTGGGCGATCTGGAGCACAGCCGGTTCATTGCTGTTCCGGGACAATCTGGTAATATTTTCAGCGTGCACGCCTGGGACATGCTGGCGGATTGGTCAGGAGGCGCTACCATCCCGATCGCTGCCACTCCCGACGAGGTCGCCGATACAGTGAGGCTGGAGCCATGAACGGATTCGGTTTTGCAAACAGCCCCGGCCTGACGGGTGGAGAACCGACGGATGCAGAACTGACCGACGGCGTGCTCGGCCGCCGGCTTGTCGCCTGGCTGATCGACAGCGTGATTCTCACGGTCATCCTCGCCGTACTCGGCATCCTGTTGTTCATCTTCGGCGTGGTCACCCTGGGCCTGGCCATGCCGCTGCTGGGCGGGTTGTGGGTGGTGCCGACGGTTTACACCTTCCTGTTCGTGGCCTCCGGCAACCAGGCGACGCCGGGCCAGGCGCTCACCGGGCTGCGGGTGGTGCGCAACGAGGATTTCGGCAAGCCGACTCCGGCGCAAGCGGTGGTATTCGCGGTCGGGTTCTGGCTGACCATGGCGGCGGGCGTCGTGTGGCTGCTGGTGGCGCTTGTCACCTGGCGCGGGCGGTGCCTGCATGACATCGTGAGCGGCCTTCTGGTGGTGCCCCAGGCCGCAATCGAGGATGCGCCGCCACCCTGGCCGGCCGCCTATGGCGGCTTCAAGCGGCCTCCCGGCAGCACGTTCGCGAGGTCTGCCAACCCGGCAGGGCCCGGAGGCACGCCGCCGGGATGACCTACAAGCCACCCCGCCGGCCGCAATTCTTCTACACCACCGCGCCGCTGCCCTGCCCGTATGTCGCCGGCCGCATCGAGCGGAAGGTGGTGACGGAAATCACCGGGCCCGATGCCGATGCGCTGCATGACCGCCTGTCGCGCGCGGGGTTTCGGCGCAGCCACAACATCGCCTATGCCCCGGTGTGCCCGTCCTGCTCCGCCTGCGTGCCGATCCGCATCGACGTGCGCCAGTTCGAGCCGGACCGCAGCCTGCGCCGGGTGGCGCGCAGCAACGACGGCATCGAAGGCTTCGAGGTGCCGGCCCGCGCCACGGCGGAGCAGTTCGGCTTGTTCCAGAGCTACCAGTCCGCCCGCCACGGCGAGGGCGACATGGCGACGATGAGTTTCTACGACTACCGCGCCATGATCGAGGACACCCCGATCGAAACCATGGTGATCGAGTTCCGCGACCAGGACGACAGGCTGGTCGCCGCGTGCCTGGCGGACCGGCTGAGCGACGGGCTGTCGGCGGTCTACAGCTTCTTCGCCCCGGGACTGTCGAAGCGCTCGCTGGGCAGCTACACGATCCTCTGGCTCATCGACCGCGCCCGTATGCTAAGCCTGCCTTACGTCTATCTCGGCTACTGGGTGCCGGAGAGCCGCAAGATGGCCTACAAGGCGCGGTTCCGGCCGAGCGAGATCCTGTCCGGCGGCAGCTGGCGGCCCCTGACGGACAACGACCTGACGGACGAGCGCATTCGTACCGGAACGCTGCTGGTGCCCGAACCCGTGGACTAGCCTTGCGTCTCTACGGTCATGGCCAGAGAACGAGAGCATCATCCGACCGGACGGGGTCACCCGTCGGATAAAGATGCTCGCCAAAACAAAGAGCTAGAGTTTATTTCCGATCCACTTCGATCGGAAAAGGCTCTGGACAAGGGTGGAGCGGCCTCCGCGAGGCCGTCGCCCGCCGTCATCCAGAACATCGACGAGATCGTGCGCATTGAGCAGCGCGCCTCCACCGAGCGGTCGCATTCGGAACGCCTGTCGGACTCCATCGCGGCGTTCGCCGGCACCTGGCGGTTCATCTTCTGCCACCTCGTCGTCATCGCCCTATGGATCGCGTGGAATTCGGCTCTGCTGCCCAGCCTGCCGAAGGTGGACCCGTTCCCGTTCTCCCTGCTCAACGGCATCATCTCGCTCGAGGGCGTGCTGCTCGCCACCTTCGTGCTGATCAAGCAGAACCGCATGGGCGCGCGGGCGGACGAACGCAGCCATCTCAGCCTGCAGGTCAGCATGCTGGCCGAGCAAGAGATCACCAAGGTGATCCAGATGCTGGAGCGCATGAGCCACCGGCTGGACATCGGCGAGCACGTGACGGACGACGAGACCGCCGAGCTGGGCCGCAACACCGCCGTCGGCGCACTGGTCGATCACCTAAGGGAGCGCCTTCCCGGCGCCGACGGCTGACGCGACAGAAGACGGCGGCGCACTGGTCGATCACCTAAGGGAGCGCCTTCCCGGCGCCGACGGCTGACGCGACAGAAGACGGCGGCGCACTGGTCGATCACCTAAGGGAGCGCCTCCCCGGCGCCGACGGCTGACGCCGGTCCCGAAGCATCGCTCCCGGCGAGCTTGTCGACCCGGGTTGCCAGCATGGAGCGAGCCTGTGGCAGCGGTTGGTTTCGGGCGCCAAAGGCATCGCGGGCGAGGAAGTGACCGGTCAGGCGCAACGCGTCACGGCAGGCGGTCATCGCAGGTGCGATCTCGTTGGCGCCCGGTGCGAGAAATCCGGGCAATGGCAGCAGCCGTCCGGCCCACTCGCCCGCGGCGCCGGTGCTCACCGCCCGGCCGGTGCGCGGCGAGACGAAGCGCAGGCCGCCGGTGTCGCCCGTCACGGCACAGCACGACAGATCGAGGCCGTAACCGAGTTCGGCCAGCAAGGCGAGCTCCCACAGGGCGAGGTCGGCGACGCTGGTCGCCGGGTCGTCGCCGAGATGGGCGAGCAGGTGCAACAGGCCCTGGAACACGCGCGGATGCGGCTGGCGCTCGACGATGGCGCCTTCGGCCACGGCACAAGCGGCACTCAGGATGGCGAGCGCCAGCGGGTCGTCCATGGCGCGGGCGGCGGTCGGGTGGACCAGCTCCGCCGTGAAGCTGCCGAGCTGGTCCGCCAGGCGCGCCACCCACCTTGCTTCGACGAGATTGCCGGCCTGCCAGAGCGAGGACTTGCTCCTCGACGCGCCGCCTTTCGCCAGGCCGCGGCAGACGCCCTGATCCCGGGTGAACACCGCAGCGAGCGCGTCGCCTTCGCCGTAGGCGCGCGCCGACAGTACGATCCCGGGCGCATTCCACTCCATCGGCGGCCTAGCCGGCGGGCCCGCCAGTACCGAGCGGGT
>CAZZVF010000178.1:0-6740 GCA_964657355.1 uncultured Buchnera sp. | reverse complement strand
CAAAGCCAGGCCGATCGCCTCGCTCACGGTCGCCATGGTGTTGGCGGTGAACTGGCCGCCACAGGCACCCGCCGAGGGGCAGGCCACCGTTTCCAACTCGTGCAGATCGCGGTCGGACATGGCGCCCGCGGCGTGTTTACCGACCGCCTCGAACACGTCGACCACGGTGACGTCGCGGCCCTGGAAGTGGCCCGGCAGGATCGAGCCGCCATACATGAACACGCTGGGCACGTTCAGGCGTACCATGGCCATCATCATGCCGGGCAGCGACTTGTCGCAGCCGGCGAGGCCGACCAGGGCGTCGTAGCAATGGCCGCGCATGGTGAGTTCGACCGAGTCGGCGATGACCTCGCGCGACACCAGCGACGATTTCATGCCCTGGTGGCCCATCGCGATGCCGTCGGTCACCGTGATGGTGGTGAATTCGCGCGGCGCGCCGCCGGCCTCGTTGACGCCGCGCTTGACCGACTGCGCCTGGCGGCTGAGGGCGATGTTGCACGGTGCGGCTTCGTTCCAGCAGGTGGCGACCCCCACGAACGGCCGGGTGATCTCCTCCTCGGTCATGCCCATGGCATGGTAGTAGCTGCGGTGCGGCGCCCTGCCTGGCCCTACGCTGACATGGCGCGACGGCAGCGTCGCCTTGTCGAATGTTCTGGCAGGTAGGGCTTTCGGGTTCGGATCATGATCGGGCATGGCACTGTGTTTAGGTCCTGCCCCAATGCTCGCCTAGCCGTGCAGCCCCCCGGCGCCGACATCGCAGCTAATCGCCGGCGGTCTGGGCGGCCTGCGCGTTGCTATCGGTGCTGACCCATACGCGGTTCCGGCCGGCCTGCTTGGCGCAATAGAGGGCGGCGTCGGCTGCGGCGAACAACTTGTCGGGCGTGTCGGCGCCGCCGGCGAGGCGGCTCGCGACGCCGGCGCTGACACTGACGAGGCCACTCTGACCGAGACCCATATGGGGCAGTTCGAGCGCCTCGACGGCGACGCGCAGCCGCTCGGCGACATCGGCGCAAACGTGCTCCTGCAACCGGGGAAGCAGTACGGCGAATTCCTCGCCGCCCATGCGCACCACGAGGTCCGACGTCCCGCGCAACTGCTCGCCGAGGCTGCGCGCGATGACCTGGAGGCAGGTGTCTCCCGCCGCGTGGCCGTAGAAGTCGTTGTAGAGCTTGAAGTGGTCGATATCGATGACGATCAGCCCGAGCTCGGCGCCGGTCTCGACCGTCTGTTGCCAGGCGCGGGCGAGCCAGAGGTCATAGGCACGGCGGTTGGCGAGGCCGGTCAGCGGATCGCGCCGGCTGAGCTCGTCGAGCTCCTTGTTGCGCAGCGTCATGTCGTGTTTTTCGAGCCGCTCCCGCAACGACACCAGGTAGTTGCGCCGGTGTTGCCGCTCCATGCGCCAGTTGGCGAGCAACGTGTAGGCGCCGGTGCAGGCGCTGAGGATCAGCAGGTTCTGCACGGTATGCTCGTCGGCAGCGGCGCGCAGGCGCAGCCCGATGGCTTCGGCGAAAAAGATGCCCGCAACCGACCAGACGGCGAACGGGAAGCGCAACTGCAAGCCAACCGCGCCATAGACCATCAGCAGCGTGACCGTGCCTGCAAACACCGCCATGTCGGCCGATTTGCTGGCAAGAAACAGGACGATGACGCAGAGCGAGCCAGCCGTGTGGGTGACGGCGATCAGTACCTCGCGCAGCAGCGGGCGCGGGTTCAACAGCAGGACGAGTACGGCGGCCAAGCCCGCGGGGATGCACAGGCCGAGATAAAAAGTGGCGACCTCGGGCGCCATGTCCGGCAGCGTGGCGCGCAGGCGCGGCACCAGCATGAGTGCCGTGAGGAACCCGATCGTCCCGATCGCTGCGAGCATCCTGCTGCGCGCACGGCTCGTGTCGGCCTCGAAGCGGTATTCCAGCGGCGCCGGAAAGCGCAGTCCGTAACCGTACCAGGACCCGCGCAGCCACCGGTCGATCAGGTCCTGCAGCAAAGGCACACCCATCCGGAAAACCGCAGCTTTGCGCCCGATTGGTGAAGATTGCGTTTTCGGACGTTGGAAAGCTGCATGACCGAACCATCGTTGGATGCCGCTTCGATACGGTGGGAAAACTCCTACGGCAATGTTCCGAACCCCCGGGGCGTTTGCCGCTCCTACCGGCGGCTTGGCCGGGCTAGATCACCTGCCGCAGCACGAAGAAGAGCGATCCGGAAAGCAACGCTGCGGCTGGCAGCGTGAGCACCCACGCGAGCGCTATGCTGCGCACCGTGCTCCATTGCAGGCCGGAGCCGTTGGCCGCCATGGTGCCGGCAATGCCGCTGGAGAGAACGTGCGTGGTCGACACCGGCAGGCCGTAGAAATCGGCCGCAAGGATGGTGGCGGCGGCGACCAGTTCGGCGCTGGCGCCCTGTCCGTAGGTCAGGTGCTCCTTGCCGATCTTTTCGCCGACGGTCACCACGATACGCTTCCAGCCGACCATGGTGCCGAGGCCGAGGGCGATGGCGACGGTCACCTTCACCCAGCTTGGGATGAACTTGGTGCTGGCGTCGAGCTGGCCGCGGAAGGATTTCATCGCGCCGTTGTCGGCCACGGACAGTGCTACACCCTGCTTCTGCATCTGGCGGACCGCTTCGGAGACCAGGAACATGTCGTTCCTGACGTTCTGCGTGGCCTCGGCCGGCACGTGGGCGATACCGCCG
Source organism: uncultured Buchnera sp. (assembly GCA_964657355.1). Lineage (GTDB taxonomy): Bacteria > Pseudomonadota > Alphaproteobacteria > Acetobacterales > Acetobacteraceae > BOG-908. Next base: position 4,049 of record CAZZVF010000178.1, on the reverse strand, counting down.
CTGCCCTGCACGTTGCGCGCGATGTCGCCCGACAGGCTGGCCAGGGCGCCGAACACGCGCTGCTCGTCGAACTTCCGGTCGCGAATGGCCGCCGTGATGGCGGTGCGCGCCTCCGCGGCATCCATGGTCGTGCCGCCCGCATGGCTGGCGAACGCCGCCTGCGCCGTGTGCGTGCTCTGCACGAAAGCGGCGGTGTGGCTGTCCGGCATGGTGTGGTTGAGCGCGTAGGCCGTCGGCACCGAGCCGATCAGGATGAGCATGATGAGTCCCATGCCCTTCTGGCCGTCATTGGACCCGTGCGCGAACGAGACGCCGGTGCAGGTCAGGATGAGCAGGCCGCGGATCCAGCCCGGTGGCGGCTTGCTGGTGTCCGGCGTGGTGTAGAGCGTGCGCGTCTTGATCAGCGCCTTCATGGCCAGCAGCATGCCGGCCGCACCCAGGAAGCCGACCAGCGGGCTGAGCAGGAGCGCCTGGAAAACCTTCCAGACCTGCGACCACTCGACGCCGGACGTGCCGATGCCGGGGGCAGCCATGAGCTGGTTCGCAAGACCGACGCCGATGATCGAGCCGATCAGCGTGTGCGAGGAGCTGGCCGGCAGGCCGAGCACCCAGGTGCCGAGATTCCAGATGATGGCGGCGACCAGGAGCGAGAAGATCATGGCATAGCCGGCGCTGCTGCCGACTTGCAGGATGAGTTCCACCGGCAGGAGCGTGATGACCGCGAAGGCCACGGTGCCCGACGAGGTCAGCACGCCGAGCAGGTTGAACATGCCCGACCACACGACTGCAAACTGGGCCGGCAGCGCGTGGGTGTAGATGACGGTGGCGACCGCGTTGGCGGTGTCGTGGAAGCCGTTCACGAACTCGAAGGCGAGGGCGATCAGCAGGGCGAGGCCGAGCAGCGCGAACGCACCGGTGGCGAGCGGCGGCGTGTTGGCGGCAGCCATGTCGGCGCTGATGCCATGCACCGCAAAGCCGATGCCGAGCGCCAGCAGGGCGACGAACACGACGATGGCAATGAAATGCGGCCGGACGTCGAGCGACGGCCGGGCGAGTGCGATGTCAGACATGCGTGCCCCACGCTATTATGCCCGCCCCCTTAAAACATCGACGCCTGTTCCATTATGACAGAGAAATGACGTTTTGATGACAGATTTGGTCCATGGCAGATTTCGTCAACGACAGATCACCGCCATTGCGCGAGACGGTGCGCAGCCTCCTGCATGTCGGTCTCAGGGCCGCAATAGCTGAACCGGACGAAACGGTTGCCGCGTGCACGATCGAAGTCGATGCCCGGGCTGGCCGCGACTCCGGTTTCGGCCAGCATACGGGCGCAGAAGGCCACGCTGTCGTCGGTTCGGCCGGACACGTCGGCGTAAAGATAGAACGCACCTTCCGCGGGCGAGAGCCGGGTGAAACCGGCCTGCGGCAGGACGGCGAGCAGGTGGTCGCGCGAGCGGCGATAGGCGGCGAGATTGGCCTGCAGTTCGGCGTCGCCCGCGAATGCGGCCTCGGCGGCGATCTGGCTGACATGCGGCGCGCTGATGAAGAAGTTCTGCGCCAGGCACTCGGCCGGCCGCGCGAGGTCTTCCGGCAGCACCATCCAGCCGACGCGCCACCCGGTCATCGAGAAGTACTTTGAGAAACTGTTGATGACGATCGCGCCCGGGAAGGCGGCGGCGGTGACGGCCGGCTCGCCATAGGTCAGGCCGTGATAGATCTCGTCGGAGATCAGCCTTGTGCCGTGCGCCGCGCACCAGGCGGCGATGGCCTGTAGCTCCTCCGCGTGCAGCATGGTGCCGGCGGGATTGCAGGGGCTCGCCACGATCAGGCCGTCTGGCGCCGGGTCGAGCCGGTCGAGCAAGGCGGCCGTCGGCTGGAAGCGGGTTTCGGCCGTGGCGTCGAGGATGACGGGCTCGATACCGAGGGCGCGCAGGATGTTCACGTAAGGCGGGTAATAGGGTGCCGCGAGGGCGACGCGGTCACCGGGGTCCAAGGCGGACAGGAAGGCGAGCGGAAACGCGCCGGATGCGCCGGTGGTCACCGCGATGCGCTCGCGCGGAACCTGGACCCCGTAGCGTTCGGCATAGTGGCGCGCGATGCGCTCGCGCAGCGAGGGCCGGCCGAAGGCCTCGGTGTAGCCCATCGGCAGGCCCGCCTCGGTCGCCTCGTGCACCGCCCGGATCGCAGCCGAGGGAGCGCCGGTGCCGGGCTGCCCGACTTCCATGTGGATGGTGTGCGGATCGCCGGCGGCGCGAAGACGCTCACGCCTGTTGGCAGAGGCGGCAACGTCCATGACCAGGAACGCCGGCGCGAAGGCGCCTCTTCCCACCTTCAGCACGCGAAGGCTCCCTTGCCGATCTTCAGCACGCGCGGCCCCTATCGGCCTGTTGCGTCAGCTTCCCGCGGCGGCGAGGCCGGCGCCGCGCGGGTCGGTGGCGAAGCGGCAGGTGTCCGGCGATCCTGGCACGTATCCGGTGCAGCCGGCCGCGTTGGCTCGGCCGGGGTCGGGCACCGGTTCCTGCGCCGGCAGCTGTCCCGACAGCGCCTGGCTGATGCCGACGGCGCCGGCGAGTGCCGCACCGTTCTGGCCCGAGGCTCCTGCAGCCGCCCGGAACGCCTGGCGCGAGCCGTTCCAGGCAATGGCGGCCGTCAGCAGCGCCATCGGCTTGGCGGCGGGCGAGGCTGCCAGCACGATGCCGGTGCCGGGCGCCACGCGTCCGGTGCCGAACAGGTTGTCCATGGTGATGGAGCAGGCCACGGCATCGCCCTTGCGGTCGACCACGACGAAGCTGGTGGAGGCGGGCAACGCGGGCAACGTGCCGGAGAGCGTGCCCGAGGCGAGGATGGTCTGCGGGTCGCCACCCTGTGCGCGCCAGGTGGCGGCGGCGGCCTGCGACATGGCGCCGGCGTTGGCGGCACCGCCATGGGCCAGCGCCTGGAACGCCGCGGCGGCGCCGAGCCCGCCATCGGCGGGCGGCGGCAGGAAGGCGACGCGGTCCTCCCCCGAGGTCTCGACGATCGGGTTGGCGAGCGCCGGCAGCGCGCTGCGCAGGTCGCCCAGCCCGACCGGTCCGCCGGCCTGTGCTGTCGCTTCGGCGAGCTTGTGGGCGAGCAGGCCCTGATACATGTCGCCGACGCCGACGGTGCGGATCTGGCTCAGCGTGCCGGCAAGATCGGTCTGCACCAGCCGGTCGCCTTCGCCGAGGATGCGGCCATCCGGCGCGAACACCGCACCGGCGGATGGATCGGCGGCGAGCGGCCGCGCCACCTGGGCGAGGTCACGGGCAAAGGCGCGCGAAATCGGATGACCGATGCGGGCGAGGTCCTCGGCGGGCGACACCAGGCTCTCGAACGGCTTGCTGCCGTAGCGGGCGCTCAGCAGATAGAGGCCGCGCGCGAGCATCGGCACCGCGGCCGGACGGTCGCCGCCGGAGGAAGTTGCGGGTGCGCGCGGCGTGAACAGAATGGCTTCCGGTGCACCGGCGTTCGGCGACGACGAGGACGGCGAATAGGCCAGGCACGCGCCGCCGGCGCCGAGTGCGGCACGCGAGGGCAGCGTCACGGCGAGCATGAAGCCGAGGGTGACGGCAGCGTCGGCCGCGTTGCCGCCGGTGGCAAGGATTTCGCGCGCGGCCAGGGCTGCGCGTGGCTCGTCCGCCACCGCGCCGCCGATGAAGCCGGTCAGATGCTGCCCGGGTGTCGCGCCGCCGAACACCGCCTTTGTCGCCTTGCTCGGCAGGCTCGTGATGGTCGAGCAACCACCGAGTGCCCCACTTACTCCCACTACGAGGCTCACGCCGATCGCCAGACCCTGCCTCATACTCTGCCTCATCGGGCCGCTACTGCCTCTGCCCACCCGTATGCTCGCTTCCAGACTGTGACCGGAGCGGTGGATTAGACGCGTTCACCGGGACGGGCAACCGCAGCTCCCGAGTCGGTGCGGATGGCGTTCTCGCCAGCATGCGTGGGCGATGGTAGAGAGCACGGAAACCTTGAAGGCCTTTCTGTCCATGAAGCGATGGTTTCTGCTGGCGGCGATCCTCGCC
>CAZZVF010000177.1:0-6753 GCA_964657355.1 uncultured Buchnera sp. | reverse complement strand
CCCCGGCTTTAACGATAGTCGGCGCGCAGGCCCCGGCTCTAGGTCACTCGCCAGCCGTGGGTGAAAACCTCGAAACCGTCGTCACGGGCGATGCCGACGAGGGTCATGCCGCAGGTCTCGGCAGCGCGAACCGCGAGCGCCGTCGGCGCAGAAACCGCTGCCAGGATCGGCGCGCTCATACGCGCCGCCTTCTGCACCAGCTCGATGGAAATCCGGCTGGTGAGCAGCAACAAACCGTTTTCCGCCGCCTGACCTTCGCGCGCCATGAAGCCGGCTAGCTTGTCGAGTGCGTTGTGCCGGCCGACATCCTCGCGCACGGCGAGGAGCCCTTCTCCTTCCCGCCAGAAGCCGGCTCCATGGACCGCCCGTGTCGCCTCGCTGAGCGTCTGGGCCGGCCGTAGATCGGCACACGCCTGCTGAATTTGGGTTGCTGAATAGGTCCTGCTCCCGGACACTGCCGGAACAGGTCTTAACGCTTCGCCCAGGCTTTCCAGTCCGCACATGCCGCAACCGGTCGCACCGGCCAGCCGGCGCTTGCGTTTTTCCAGCGCCTCCATGTGCTGCGGCGCTATCCACATCCGTAGCTCGACGCCTCCTTCGGCTTCGAGGACCTCGAACTCGAGAATGGCGTCCTCGGCAGGCACGATGTCTTCAGAGAGGCTGAAGCCGATCGCGAAATCGAGCAGATCCGTCGGCGTCGCCATCATCACGGCGTGGGTCACGCGGTTGTAGGTGATGGCGATCGCCGTCTCTTCGGCCAGGACGCGGCTGCCGTCCGACCATGCCGCTCCCCGCCACACCCTGCGTGCCGCATCAACCGAAGGCGGGATCATCGAGGAGCTAAGCCGTGCACGGCGCAAGACTGCGCTGGACACGGGCTCGCGTCACGTCATCGGGCTCAGCGGTTTTCCGGTGGAACCTCGTGATTGGACTTTGCGTCCTCGTCGAGGTCCTGCACCAGTTCCTCGACCGCCGACCGGTCGATCTTGGCCGCCTGTTGCGCCAACTCGGTGCCACGCTTCTCGTCGCCTTCGCTGAAAGCGCCGAGCGCCTCCTCGGCAGTATCACGCGCTTTTTCGTGCTTGTCGTCTTCCATGAACGCCTCCTGAAACACGGGCAACAACCGCCGTCCGGCAACGTGGTTGCGAAACCGGATGTTCACGAGCGAAGGCGTGATCTGCGAGCTGACGGCTCTACCCGCCCAACAGTCGCCGGGCTACTCGACGGATTCCGGCAGGCGGTGCATGCCGCACTCGGTCTTGCCGGTGCCGGCCCAGCGGCCGCTGCGCGGATCTTCCCCGCTGGCGACCGCCCGGGTGCAGGTGGCACACCCGATCGAGGGATAGCCCGCCAGGCTGAGGCTGTGTCGCGGCAGGTCGCGGCGCACCATCTCCGCTTCGATCATTGCCGCCGTCCAGTCCGCCAGCGGATTGATCTTGGTCTTGCCGTCGACGCGCTCTACCAGCGGGAGTGCCACCCGGGTCAGCGACTGGTGCCGCTTGCGGCCGGTCACCCAGGCGTCGAACGGGGCCAGCGCGCGCTCCAACGGGGTCACCTTGCGAAAACGGCAGCAGGCATCGGGGTCGTATTGCCACAGTTCGGCGGTGGGATCGGTCGCCCGGACCTCGTCGTCGCGCGGCCCGATGTTGCGCACGTCGCGCAGGCCGAGTGCCTGCGCGAGGCGGTCGCGATAGCTGAGTGTTTCTTCAAAATGCTGCCGCGTGTCGACGAACAGGATAGGGGTCGCGTCGTCGATCTCGGCCACCAGAGCGAGCAGCACGGCGGACTCGGCGCCGAAGGACGACACAACGGCGATGCGGCCCTCGAAGGTTTCGCGCAGGGCACAGCGCAGCAGCGCCGATCCGGCCTGCGTGGATCCGGCCGGTGGTGCGATGCGGGGCGGTGCGGAAGGCGGTTCCGGCAACGCCGCGAAGGAGGAAAGACAATCGAACATGGGTTCTCCAGCACCACACTTGGGGAGGAACTACGCTCAGAAGAAGTGCGGTTTCGAAAATCAACGACGATTCGGTGTTGAAGCCGGTATGCACCTGCTGCAGTGCGAATTTGCTCTCCCGGTATCCACGCGGGCTGAGCGTGTTAATGCTCGCGGGGTCACGTCTTGGCAGGGCCCGCAACCAGGGTCTGAGGGCTGCTTTAAGGTGGGACGACGACGCCCCTTATTTCAGCGAACGAGCACCATTGGACGACAATCAGGCCGGCATCATGAAGGCGCAGACACCCCGGCCGGTGGACGGGTGCGACAGGGAACCCATTCACATCCCGGGGTGTATCCAGCCGCACGGGTATCTACTTGCGCTAGATCGATGGGGCACCGTGACGCATGTCAGTGCTAATTTCGTCGAGTTGGGCGGCCCGCCTGCCTTCCGTCTGATCGGAGCAGCCCTTGCCAAGGCGCTTCCCTGGGGAGAAGCCGACTTCAACCGCCGGCTTGTGAGCTGGCTCGAGCAGCGCGACGGCAGCCTGAGCGGGAGCTTCACGGCAGACGGCACCTTGCTGCAGGCGCAGGCCCACGTCGCCGGCGAGCACGTGATCCTGGAATGCGAGCGGCAGCTGGCAGATGCTTCAGGCTCGTCGGGCCATGCGGGCGCACAAGTGGGCCTGCTGCAAAGCGACGTCGTCGACTTCCTGCAAGCGGCGGAAGCGAGCGACGACTGGCGGGTGCTGGCCGAGCTCGCGGCGCGGCACGCCAGGCGGGTGACCGGCTTCGATCGCGTGCTCGTTTACCGGTTTGATCCGAACTGGAACGGCGCGGTGGTGGCGGAGGACAGCAACGACAGGCTGCCCTCCTTGCGCGGCCTGCGCTTTCCGGCCTCCGACATTCCGGCTCAGGCCCGCGCGCTCTACCGTCGAAACCGCATCCGCATGATCCCCCGTGCGACCTACACGCCGGTACCGATCCTGCCGGAGTGCGGGCCGGACAGCGCGGCGCCCCTCAACATGCAGGATGTGGCGCTGAGGAGCGTCTCGCCCTTGCACCTGCGCTACATGCAGAACATGGGGACCATGGCCTCGATGTCGGCATCGCTCATCGTCGATGGCCAGCTCTGGGGCCTGATGGCTTGCCATAGCCGGGACCCGCATTACGCCAGCCCGGCCCAGCGCACCGCGACGGTGCTGCTGGCTCAGGGGCTCGCCGGCACGATCGGTTCGCGCCACCACGCGGCACAGCGCGCCGCCATGGCCGCTTCCCAGCGTCACCATGATCGGCTGCTCTCCGCGATGGCCGGATCGGCTCGGGCCGGCCGTCTGGCTCAGTCCGCCGGCAATACGGCCAGCCAGGAGGCGGATCGGCCCCTCGGCCCGCAATCGCTGGGAGATGCGTCGGGGTCCCTGCTCGGCCTTGCGGATGCATCCGGTGCCGCGATCGTGGCGGACGGCATCGTGCTGTGTTTCGGTACGACGCCAGGCGAGGCGCCGATCCGCGCCATCGCGGCATGGCTCGAAGCCAATGCCGAGATCGTGGGCGATCTGTTCGCCACCGAAAACCTCATCGCCGACATGCCGGGCGCGGCGCCGTTCGCGGCAGAGGCCAGCGGCATCCTGGCCATTTCGATCTCCGAGGTGCATCCGAACTACGTCATCTGGTTCCGGCCCGAACTGATCCGCACCGTGGACTGGGCGGGCAAGCCGGAGAAGACCGTGGGCGGCGACACCGGCGTCCCGCTGAGTCCGCGCGCCTCCTTCGCGCTGTGGCAGGAGACGGTGCGCGGCACCGCACGCCCGTGGAGCGAGCAGGATATCGCGGCTGCCTCCCGCCTGCGGCAGGCGATCGTCGGCATCGTCCTGCGCCGGGCCGAGGAGATGGCGTTGCTGAACCGCGAATTGGTGCGCACCAACAAGGAGCTCGAGGCGTTCTCGTACTCCATCTCGCACGACCTGCGCGCGCCGTTCCGCCACGTCGCGGGCTACGCCGAGCTGCTGCGCGAACATCTGGGCAATAGCCTCGACGACACCGGGCGGCGCTTTCTCGGCACGATCTCGGGCAGCGCCGAGCAGGCCGGACGGCTGGTCGACGACCTGCTGCAATTCTCCCGGCTCGGCCGCACCGCCTTACGCCCCGACATGGTCGGCATGAACAAGCTGGTGGAGGATTGCAGACGCGGACTGGAACTCGAGCAGCGGGGACGGAGCGTGGAATGGCGCGTTGCCGACCTGCCCACGGTCTGGGCCGACCCCGCTTTGCTGCGCCAGGCGGTTCTGAACCTGCTGTCCAACGCGGTGAAATATACCAGGGGACGCGATCATGCGGTAATCGAAATCTCAGGCGAAACTACCATTGAAGGCGTCACCTATACGGTGCGCGACAACGGGGTCGGGTTCGACATGGCTTACGTGGGCAAATTGTTCGGCGTGTTCCAGCGGCTGCATCTCGCCGAACAATACGAGGGCACCGGTATCGGCCTGGCGCTGGTCCGCAGGATCATCGAACGCCATGGCGGCACCATCGAGGCCGAAGGTGTGTTGGAGCAGGGAGCCGTTATACGCTTCACCTTGCCGGCTCATGCGGCATGATGAGCGACGCGCCGACCCTGCCGAGCCCCGCTTCGGCCCTGCGCCCGATCCTGCTGGTGGAAGACGATCCGCGCGACATCGAGCTTTCACTGGAGGCGCTGCGCAAATGCCATATCTCGAACGAGATCGCGGTGACCCGCGACGGTGTCGACGCGCTCGATTTCCTGCTTGGCCGCAACGCCTATGTGAAGCGCGAGCTGACCGATCCCGCGGTGATCCTGCTCGACCTCAAACTGCCGCGTCTGGACGGTCTCGAAGTACTGCAAGCCATCCGCGAGGATGATAGCCTGCGGCACCTTCCGGTCGTGATGCTGACGTCTTCGCGCGAGGAGCAGGATCTGATCAGGAGTTACCAGCTAGGTGTCAACGCGTTCGTCGTGAAGCCCGTCAAGTTCCAGGACTTCCACAAGGCCATCCAGGACCTTGGTGTGTTTTGGGGTGTCTTGAACCAGCCGCCCCCGGCGCGTGGACGGCTCGCCTGAGATGATGCGCCTTGGACGGGCTGGCCGCTCACCGCAGGCTTCCTCTTGAACGGCGTACTATCGGGAAGGGCCGCGCCGCCGCACATCCTGTTGCTCGAGGACAGCGTGCTCGATGCTGAGCTGATCACACGCGCCATACGCCGCGAGCTGCCGAAAGCGGTGATCGAGCGTGTCGCGACGCGTGCGGATTTCGCTGGCGCACTCGCAAAGGGGGCCCCCCGCAACAGCGAGGGCCTCAGCGTTGACGGCCCAAGCGGGGAGGGGCGGCTCGACATCGTCGTGTCGGATTATGCGCTGCCGGGCTATGACGGGTTCGAGGCGCTGGAAACCGTACGCGCGCAGGCGCCTGAACTGCCGTTCGTCTTCGTCTCGGGCGTGCTGGGCGAGGAGATCGCCATTGAGAGCCTGCGCCGCGGGGCGACCGACTACGTGTTGAAGCAGCGGCTGGAACGGCTGCCCGGGGTGATCGCCCGTGCCATTGCGGAAGCGCGCGAACGAACCGAGAGACGGCGCGCGGAGGACCACCAGCGCCTGCTCATCGCCGAACTCAGCCACCGGGTTAAAAATACGCTCGCGACGGTGCTTTCGATAGCGCGGCAGACGATCCGCGGTAGCGAGACGCTGCAGGATTTCGAACATTTGTTCATGGGCCGCGTGGTGGCGCTTTCCGAGGCACACGGCCTCCTGTTCAGGACTAACTGGGACGCCGCTCCCATGAGCGACGTGGCGGACCGGGTGTTCAGGCCGCTGGGTCCCGCCGTGCAGGCGCGGGTGCATCGCGACGGGCCAGCCATCAGGCTCAATCCGCGAACGACACTCAGCCTCAGCCTCGTCCTGCACGAACTGGCCGTGAATGCCACGCATTTCGGCGCACTCAGCACCGAGGCCGGGCGGCTTGATCTGTCCTGGCGCCTGATCGAGGAAAACCGCAGCGCGCGCGTCATCGTCGAGTGGCGGGAGCAAGGCGGTCCTACGGTATCCACTCCGGCGCGACGGGGTTTCGGGCTGAAACTGCTCGAGCGGAGCATGTCGTACGAGTTGAGCGGCTCGTCCGAGACCCGCTTCGACCCGCAAGGTTTCTGGTGCAGGCTCGAGTTTCCACTCCGCAAGGCGGGCCAGACGCCGCTCCGGCTGCATGGCTGGCGTGAGCCTCCCGGCGCGCCGCCCGGGCCGCCGCACGAGCCGCAACCCCGCCGCGGGTGAAGAGGGCGGGGCACCCACCACGCCGGTTGTCGCCACGTCGACGACGAGACTCGCCTCCCGCCGTTGGCTCGCCCAGGCCGTGGGATTTGCCAGACCCTCAGATTTGCCCAGAGCTTTGGATTTGACGGTGCTCCGGCACGGACCTATTGCGCGGCCATGATGCTCTCCCACCCGGTCCCGCCTGAAAAGCCGTTCCCTGCTGGATCTACCGACGGCTCGACGGTGACGTCGGCCACTTGGCGGGTCGTCAAGACCTACGGCCACAACGAGGGCCTGTCCTGCTGCTTCCGGCAATTCCAGGCGTCCTCGTCGCATTGCCGCTATCTGCACGGCTACGCATTGGCGTTTCGTTTTACTTTCGTCACATCGACCTTGGACGACCGGGGCTGGTGCGTGGATTTTGGCGGCTTGAAGCCGCTGCGTGCGTGGCTGCACGAGGTGTTTGACCACACGCTGCTCGCGGCTGCGGACGATCCCAAGCTGGCCGAATGGCAGGCGCTGGAGGTGCAGGGCCTGGTCCAGCTCCGCGTTCTCG
>CAZZVF010000176.1:0-6755 GCA_964657355.1 uncultured Buchnera sp. | reverse complement strand
TGCCGTTTCCAACTTGGAGGCAGGCAGCAGAACCGCGAGAATTGCGGCCGCCTCCAACAACGCGAACCCCATACCAATGCATATACGGGGGCCGGCACCAAACGGCAGATAAGAATACCGGTGGCGCGCCTTCACGACATCTGGTGCAAAGCGTTCCGGATCGAAGCGTTCCGGCTCATCCCATAAAAGTTTATGATGATGTACAGCGTAGATCGGAAGGATGACCGTATCAGCAGGTGAGATTGATTCTCCACCAATGACAATGTTCCTCGTTGATTGGCGGACGACCACTGGAGCCGGCGGGTAAATCCTCATCGCCTCCTGAATGACCATCCGTGTATAGGTGAGTGATGGTATCTGGTCCGGAGCTAGTTGCTGTCCACCGGTAACAGCCACAATTTCGGCAAGCACCTTTTGCTCAATCGCTGGATGCCTGCTGAGCAGGAAGAAGGTCCACGTAAGCGCAAGAGCCGTGGTTTCGTGTCCTGCAGCAATGAACGTGAGGATATTGTCGGCGATATCGCCTTCATTGAGCGCCGCTCCGGTCTCGGGATCGGTGGCATCGAGCATCAATGACAATAGGTCATCGTGACGTTCGCCCGTCCGCCGACGTTGCACAACCCGATCGCGCACCATTCCACGCAAATATGTGCTTCCGCGGTCGGCTTTCCGTTTACCAGGAAACGGTGTCCAGGCCGGCGCACGCAGTGCCGAAAGGGCGAGGGTCCAACTGGTGGATTCCAGCATGTCGTTCATGCTTCGCTCGACGCGCGCAACGTCCGTTGCGCCTCGTCCCGACAGCATCGTGTCAAGAATGATGTCGAACGTCACGCCCATCATTTCATGAGCAACATCTATCTCGGTGCCCTGAGGTAAGCAAGACCAGCGGCGTTCGGTATTGAGCGCAGCATCGATCATCGCAGGAATGAAGCCGCTGACGTTGGCGGGCCTGAAGACTGGTGCGGCGGTGCGCCGTTGAAGCCGCCAACGCGCTCCCTCCGATGTAAGGATCGCCTGTCCTAGAGCGGGCTCCAGCGCACGGCGCATCTGTTCGGCTTTGACAAAGCTGTCGGCGTCGTCAACCAGAACCTGCTGTATGTAATCCGGACCAGTGACGAAGAGGGTTGTTTGACCCAGGAACCGGGACCTTACCAGTGGGTCGGTGTAGACGGCAGGAGGCCAGGCCTCAAGCGGATTACGCACCACTTTCCGCAAGATGCGAAGCGTGTCTATCAGGCCTGCCGATCGTTCAATCACGGTGGCGTTCATGGTGCCGCTACCTCAGCTTAGAATTTCCTAGGGTAGCAGCGCACTAGTTAACGCTTACGTCAAGACGAGCCTCTAACATTATGCGCGCGTTGGATTGCCGATTACGCGCAACATCGGTCGTTCGGCAGCACCCAGCGAACGATAAATAGTTAAGTAGTCTTCAGCCATGCGCCGCGCAGTAAAGCGGCGCTCAAATCTGGCACGAACCTTCTCACGCGAAAGACTCGCCAACCGAAATACTGCAGAGACCGCGCTCGTCTCATCCTCGACAATGTATCCAGTGACGCCATCGTCAACTATCTCGGGAACCGATCCACGATTAAACGCAATGACTGGTGTGCCACAGGCCATGGCTTCAATCATCACGAGTCCGAATGGTTCCGGCCAGTCAATGGGCATCAGTAGACCAAGCGCGCCTGAAAGGAAAGCAGGCTTTTCTGCGTCGCCTATTTCTCCAATCATTTCGACGTCGGCGCCTTGTAGCAGAGGTCTGATTGTTGATTCAAAGTATTCTGTGTCAGCACGATCTATTTTCGCGGCAATCTTAAGCTTAATCCCAGCCGCACGGGCAATCCGAATAGCACGATCTGGGCGCTTTTCAGGCGCGATTCTTCCTAGAAATGCGAGATAATCCTGCTGGCCGGATTGTGGCGTGAGAAGTCTTTCCGGCAGCCCATGGAGAACGGTCGATACATAGTTCGCCTGGGAAAGCGGCCGCCGCTGGGAATCTGAAATTGAGACCACCGGAACATCTCGAAATGTCTCAAAAATCGGCTGGAGTTCTGGTAGGTCTAATCTCCCGTGCAAGGTTGTGACAAACGGGGTTTGTTGTCGTTGAAACAAGCTGAACGGCCAATAATCCATATGGAAGTGCAAAATGTCGAAATCCTGCGCTTGGCGGTAGACTTCTTCCATAAGCAGCATATGAGGCGCTATCGGATCCCTGATCGAAGGATCAAGCCGCAGCGCTCTCGGCCAAACAGGATGCAACCGAGCCGATGTCACGGAATCGCCACTCGCAAACAGCGTGACGTCATGCCCTAAGCTAACAAGCTCCTCAGTTAGGAAAGAAACAACTCTCTCAGTGCCTCCATACAATTTGGGAGGCACCGCCTCGTGGAGTGGAGCGATCTGGGCGATGCGCATGTGGAACGTCTCCTCGCAGTCCGGCACCGGCCCGCGTCCATATCAGACGACCGACGGGACGGTTCATACAAATTTCTAAACTGATCGATCGGGGTGGGGTTCCGTGCAACCCACGCTGCTTTGCAGCATTAATGCACCGGGGTGCTCGCTGGGTATGAAGCTTTTCCACACGAATGAACAAAGGCCGTTGGCTAATTATAGCCGTCTCCCTTTGTCCTTCATCGCGAGGTACATAGCCCGCCACGCAGTTGGTCACATTGTCGTTCTGCTCTCGGTAATCGTCGCCGTGGCATGCGCGATTGGCTCACAATACGCCGTCAAGCATCTAGTAGATACGTTGGGTCAGAGCCGAGTCCACCCGCAGTCGTCCTCCACAATTTGGGCAGCATTCGCGATCCTCGCGCTCCTCATAGCAGCCGATAACATGGGTTGGCGCCTGGGAGGGTGGGTCGCAAGTTATTGCTTTGTAGCCGTGACAGGCGACTTGCGGCGAGATCTATTCCAGCATCTGACCGGGCATTCGCCAGGCTATTTCGCTGACCGGATGCCTGGAATGTTGGCCAGCCGCATCTCGTCTACCGGGAATGCGGTCTACATCGTCGAGAACACGCTTGCCTGGAACGTTTTGCCCCCTTGCCTCGCGGTCATCGGCTCCATTGTCGTCATGATGTCTGTCGACGTTGCGATGGCAGCCACGCTCGTGGTTCTCTCTGGGCTACTGTCTTACGGCATCGCTTATTTGGCTGCGAGAGGGCAGGGGTTGCACCATCGCTACGCGACCGACGCGGCGCGTGTTGACGGTGAACTCGTGGACGTGATCAATAACATGCCACTAGTTCGCGCATTCGGTGCGACGCTCCGCGAGCGGGAACGTTTTGCAACGCGATTAGATCGTGAAATGCGCGCGCGGGGGCGAAGCCTGCGATACCTCGAGAAACTACGACTTTTCCATGCGGGAAGCACTGCCTTGTTGACCGCCGGGCTGCTCGCCTGGGTTATCCATCTTTTCCAGGTTGGTCGCGCCTCGACCGGCGACGTTGTCCTCGTCAGTACGCTTGGCTTCACCATCCTGCACGGCACCCGCGATCTCGCAGTAGCGCTCGTGGACACTGTCCAGCACCTCGCTCGCCTTTCCGAGGCTCTCTCCACGCTTCTCCTGCCGCATGACCTTACCAATACGAACGACGCGCGTCCCCTAAAGATCGGAAAAGGTAGCGTTGAGTTTCAAGCGGTCAATTACGCCTATGATGAAAGCAGCACACCCGTGCTGCAGAACTTTTCGCTATTCATTCAGGCGGGCCAGCGCGTCGGCCTTGTGGGTCGGTCCGGGTCTGGTAAGACGACGGTGCTCGCGTTGCTGCAACGCCTGCGCGACATCCAGGAAGGACAGATCCTCATCGATGGACAGAACATCCTGACACTCACACAGGAGAGCTTGCGCGAGGCGATTGGTATAGTACCGCAGGACGTGTCCCTTTTTCACCGCTCAGTGCTTGAGAACATTAGATACGGTCGGCCGGGGGCGCCCGACAGCGAAGTGTTTGCTGCAGCCGATGCCGCAGGGTGCGGGGACTTTATTGCCGGGCTTCCTCATGGGTTCGACACTGTTGTAGGCGACCGCGGCGCTAAATTGTCCGGCGGCCAGAGACAGCGGATTGCAATCGCCCGGGCATTTCTACGAAACGCTTCCATCTTGCTGCTCGACGAAGCGACCTCGGCGCTCGACAGCGAAAGCGAAATGCGGGTTCAGCGGGCTCTGGAGCGCCTTATGCAAGGCCGGACTGTTATTGCAGTGGCGCATCGGTTGTCGACGCTCAAGGATTTTGACCGCATCGTGGTCATGCAAGCGGGAAGGATCGTGCAGGACGGCAGTCCAACTGAGCTCGAACGTCACCGTGGCCCATATCGCGAATTGTTGACCCGGCAGGCGTTGAGCCTCGCTGATGAAACTGAATGATCCTCTAGTTTGAGCATCATCCGACTGACTGGGACAGCTTGTCGTATAAGACGCTCGACAAAACAAAGAGCTAGGTCTCAACCGGTCAGCGCAACACGTAGTGTAATACTGCGGGTTGGAGGTGGCCATGGTTTGCGTGTTGGGTCGGGGGTTTTCTGAGGAGGACCGGCGGGTTCTTTGGGCTCGTTGGCGGGCTGGCGGTTCGTTGAGCGAGATTGCGCGTCTGCTTGGCAAGTCTGCTTGTTCGATCTTCAACGTTGTTCAGGGCAAGGGCGGCTTTGCGCCGGTCGAACGCAAGCGAGGCGAGAGCGATCTGAGGCTGGAAGAGCGCGAGGAGATCTCGCGTGGTCTGGCGGCTGGTCTTTCGCTGCGGGCGATCGCAGTGGGGCTGCATCGGGCGCCGTCGTCGATCAGCCGCGAAGTCCGGCGTAATGGTGGCCGGCGGCGCTATCGTGCTGCTTCAGCCGATGTGAATGCCTGGCGGCGCGGACGCCGGCCAAAACGGTGCCGCCTGGCAAGCCGGCCCAAGCTGCGTCGCGTTGTTGCCAGACGCTTGCAGGAACAATGGTCGTCGCAGCAGATATCGGGCTGGCTCAATACGGCGTATCCGGACAACCTCGCCATGCAGGTATCTCACGAGACGATCTATAAAAGCCGTTTTATTCAGGCGCGTGGCGTGTTGAAGAAGGAGCTGCTTGCACATCTGCGCAGCCGCCGGCTGATGCGCCGTGCCAGGACAGCAGTCGGGTCCGGCCAGGGCCGCGGACAGATCAAGGACGCGGTATCGATCCGCGAGCGTCCCGCCGAGATCGAGGATCGTGCCGTGCCAGGACATTGGGAGGGCGACCTGATCTGCGGCAGCAGCTTTTCCTACATCGCAACCCTGGTCGCACGGCAGACGCGCTTCGTCATGTTGGTGCGTGTGCCTGGCAAGAACACAGAAGGCGTGGTGGACGCCCTTGTGCGACGCGTCAGCCAATTGCCAGCGGGCTTGATGGCGTCTTTGACCTGGGACCGCGGGCTCGAGATGGCGGCGCATAAGCGCTTTTCCATCGACACCAACGTCGCCGTCTATTTCTGCGATCCAAAAAGCCCATGGCAGCGCGGCAGCAACGAGAATACCAACGGATTGCTGCGGCAGTATTTTCCCAAAGGCACAGACCTCTCCGTGCATAGCCAAGCCAAACTCGACGCCGTAGCGCTGCGGCTCAACACTCGCCCACGCCAGACACTTGGATTCGCAACACCAGGCGCTATGCTGGCCGAACATGTTGCACTGACCGGTTGAGACCGCCCTAGAGTTTATTTTTAATCAACTTCGATCAGAACAAAGCTCTAGCTACGCTTTCGTCTTGAATGACGCGGCGGTGATATTGCAGATGAAACAGCAGCTCCCAGAAAAATCAAGCCCATGCTGGCAGGTAACAGCCAGACTGGTCTTTCGAGAAGCGGGTCAGCCAGATCCTTCCAGAAAATGCTCCCAGACGTAGCTTTCATGCTACTTTGCAGGGGCGAAGGAAAATTGGGCCAGATCGCCTGAAGGCCGTCCGCCAATGTCGTTTCAGCGGGCGTAAGCGTTGCCGCTGCCAAGGCGGAAACCAACATTGTGGCTGCGAGTACAGCGAAAATTCGCGGCAGGAGAGACGGAGCTTGGTGCAGTTTTGGCGGCTTCATCACGCTTCATCCCGTGTCGCACGTTCGAAGGCCGCGCCAAGCAATTAAGCGGCCACCCCTCCTCAACCTTGACTAACCTGACCGCGCTGTAAACCCAGTCTCACACAGACGGTCATGAGATTGCGGCGACGATAGACCCGACGCGACTACCGTTCCAGTTATGCAGGGGCTTTGAGCTCAGGCCTTCAAGGAATGGGCTTTCGCCGAGAATGCGTTGGAGAAGGGCAGCGACCGCCGCCTCCGTCCCCCTGCCTGCCCCATCATTGCACTTGACGGCAAAGCCAAGCCCCGCATGTGGGACCGCTCCACAACAAACACCCTCGGCGCCGCTCTTGACGAAAACAGCCCCACCGAAATGTTTGGTGACGAGGGTGTCGAACTGGCCCGGCCCGGCGATCATGAGCGGGTGGGCAGCAACTGCGTTGCGCAGCTTCAGTGTAGCTTCGGCATAACCCTGCGGGAGACCCACTCCTGAGGCAAGACGGGCGAAGCCGGTTGCTAGCGTGTGTAGCGGAATTGGGTAGGTCGGTATAGAGCAGCCATCGATTGCCAACGCGGTTCTGGACAAATCCACTGCAAGTACTGTCTCGACGCACTCCAATACCCGTTGCATGATCGGGTGATCCGCACCGACATAGCCGCCTGGCAATATGGCTTTAAACATCGCAGTACATAGAAAACCGGCGTGCTTGCCCGAGCAATTATTGTG
>CAZZVF010000175.1:0-6803 GCA_964657355.1 uncultured Buchnera sp. | reverse complement strand
CTGGATTCAGCCACGATTTCGACCCGACGGCGCTGCGCGAATACGACATCCGCGGCATCGTCGGCAAAACGCTGCACGGCGCCGATGCCTTCGCGATCGGCCGGGTATTCGGCAGCATCATCGCCGATGGCGGCGGTCGCACCGTGGCCGTGGGCTATGATGGCCGGCTGTCCTCGCCCGATCTCGAGCCCGAGCTGGTGCGCGGCCTGGTCGCCAGCGGCATGGAAGTGCTGCGCATCGGCCGCGGCCCGACGCCGATGCTGTATTTCACCGCGACCACGCTGGAGACGGACGGCGCGGTGATGGTGACCGGCAGCCACAACCCGCCGGACTATAACGGCTTCAAGATGATGCTCGGCCGCAAGCCGTTCTTCGGCCGGTCGATCCAGGATATCGGGGAGCGCGCGAAGGCCGGCCGGGTCGTGCCCGCGGCTGAAGGCAGCACGCAAGACGTCGACATCATGGCGGATTACGTGCGCCGCCTGTTGAGCGACTGGGATGGCGGCGATCGTCTGTTGAAGGTGGTCTGGGACAATGGCAACGGCGCCGCCGGCGAGGCGCTGCAGCGGCTGGTCGGCTCGCTGCCCGGCGAGCACACCATCCTGAACGGCGAGATCGACGGCCACTTCCCGGCGCATCATCCGGATCCGACAGTGCCGAAGAACCTCGAGCAGCTGATTGCCGAGGTAAAGACGCGGGGTGCCGATATCGGCATCGCCTTCGACGGCGATGCCGACCGGATCGGCGCGGTGGATGACGAGGGCCACATCCTCGCCGGTGACCAATTGCTGGTCATACTGGCGCGCGACGTGCTGCGTGATCATCCGGGTGCGACGATCATTGCCGACGTCAAAGCGAGCCAGGTGCTGTTCGACGAGGTGGAGCGCGCGGGTGGCAAGCCGCTGATGTGGCGCACCGGCCATAGCCTGATCAAGTCGAAGATGGCGGAGGTGCAGTCGCCGCTGGCCGGCGAGATGTCCGGCCACGTGTTCTTCGCCGATCGCTGGTACGGCTTCGATGACGCGCTTTACGCCGGCGTTCGCCTGCTCGGCATCGTGGCGCGGATGAAAGGCAAGCTCTCCGCGGTGCACGATGCCCTGCCGCATGTGCTGAACACGCCCGAATTGCGCTTCGACTGCGACGATACGCGCAAGTTTACGGTCATCACGGAGGTGGCAGCGCGCCTCAAGGAGTCCGGAGCGAAGGTTTCGGACATCGACGGCGTGCGCGTCACGACTGCGGATGGCTGGTGGCTGCTGCGGGCATCGAACACCCAGGCGGTCCTGGTGGCCCGTGCCGAAGCCGCCGACGAGGCCGGGCTAGAGCGGTTGAAGGGCGAACTGGCCAGCCAGTTGCAAGCCAGCGGCCTGGATGCGCCGGATTTCACAGGCGCCAACGCCGGCCACTGACGCGCGCCCTATTTTCGGGGGCCTCAAAGCGATCTTCCGGCGGCCACGGTGAAAGCAGGTTGCAAAAGCAGCCTGTTTTTACACGCTCACGCGAACTTGAACTTGAAATGCAACCTGCACGTGTGATTGTTCTTCAGGAATTATCAAGCAACGAGGCAGGTTTTTAGCATCATGATCCAGTTTCGCCCATGTTCTGCTGCCGTACACACCCCAGACCTGGGACGATCCGTCACAGCGGCGGAGATCCGTCTCGAAAATACCGCTTATGTCTCAATTAACGTTTCAGAGCTTATCACTCTGTAATCGGGCGTTGGTTGGGGGGCGGACAATGCTGCAGGCGAAAATGGGACGGCGCGGGCTTTTGGGCGGTATGGTGGCGGCGGGCGCCATGGCGAGCCTAGGTGCCACGGCACACGGCATCGCCGATAACGACCTCGGGTCGCTTTGGCAGGGGATCGAACTGGTCGACGCCAACGCGCGGCGCTTCACGCTGGGCGATGCGGGGCAGCCTTTGACCATGGTGAAGCTGTGGGCCAACTGGTGTCCTGCGTGCCTGAGGGATCTCGACGCCTTGCAGACCATGCTGTCCGCATCGGCGCCGCACATGGACGTCGTCCTGGTCAGCCACCCCAACTGGTGGAACGAGGATCGCCAGGCGGCGCTGGCGAAAAAGTTGCCGTTCCGCGTGGCCACGCTGTCACCGCGCAACGACATGCAGACGCAGCAGGCCGCATTGCTCGACGAGAAGGGCGACTTCGCCGTCCCGCAAAGTTTCCTCTACCGCAAGGCGACGCGGTCGGCGGTATGGGCGCATCGTGGCCCGGTGCGGTGGACCTCGCCGATGGATGTCGCCGGTCTCAAGGCCTGGGTGGCCTGATCCAGAAACGGGGCTCCCCCCAACGGGCCATCCACACGCGTCAATGACAGGCCGGACGTGGGGCGCTTGCAACGCGCAGGCGCCGTGCTATATCTCGGAATTGGTTGACGTATAGGGTAGGTTGTGGCCCCAACAAGTTTGAGCAGGCGGAAGCAGGCCGGCGGAGATGACAGTTTCCGCACTGTGACCCAGCTCGCCAACGAGCTCGGCATCACGGCACGCACCATCCGGTTCTACGAGGACAAGGGGCTGATCTGTCCGCAACGGGCCGGCAGCACGCGCATCTACACGGTGCGCGACCGGGCCCGCATGATCCTCATCCTGCGCGGCAAGCGGCTTGGATTTTCTCTCCGCGAGATCAAGGAATATCTCGATCTCTACGCGGTCGACCGGCGCCAGGCGGAGCAGATCAGGCTGCTGCTCACCGGCGTTCGCAAGCGGCTGGGGCTGCTGCGCGAGCAACGCACCGCTTTGGAACAATCCATAGCGGAGCTGGAGGACATCGAGCGCCAGGCGGATGAGGCGCTATCCGCACAGATTGCCGAACGCAAGCGCGCGGCGGGCTGAACGCGTACGGGCTCGAAGCCTTCGTGCCGCGCCTGCTGCGACCTGAATAACGGGAGATGACAATGACGAACGTCGTAATCGCCGGCTACGCCCGGTCGCCCTTCACCCTGGCCAAGAAAGGCGCGCTCGCGCGGGTTCGCGCAGACGACATGGCGGCGGCAGTGATCCGCGGCCTGATCGAAAAGACCGGTGTGGCACCTCAGGACATCGAGGACATCATCGTCGGCACCGCCTTCCCCGAAGGCGAGCAGGGCATGAACGTCGCGCGCCTGATCGGCCTGCTCGCCGACCTGCCGATCTCCGTCGGCGGCATGACAGTGAACCGGTTCTGCGGCAGTTCGATGAGTTCGGTGCATGTCGCCGCCGGACAAATCCAGATGGGTGCAGGCGAGGTGTTCATCGCGGCCGGGATCGAGAGCATGAGCCGCGTGCCGATGGGCGGCTACAATCCGCTGTTTAACGTCACGCTGAGCGAGAAGAACCCGGGCGCGTATATGGGCATGGGCGAGACGGCGGAGAACGTCGCGCGCAAATGGCAGATCACGCGTGACCAGCAGGAAGATTTCGCTGTCGCCAGCCACCAGAAGGCAGCGAAGGCACAAGCAGCCGGCAAGTTCAGCGACGAAATCGTCCCGATCCAGGTCAAGGGCGGCGTGGTCGACCAGGATGGCTGCATTCGTCCCGGCACCACCAAGGAAGCGCTCGCCGGGCTGAAGCTTGCATTCGACCAGGAAGGCACGGTGACCGCCGGCACGTCGTCGCCGCTGACCGACGGTGCAAGCGCCGTGCTCGTCTGTTCCGAGGAGTACGCGACCAAACACAATTTGAAGACCCTCGCGCGGATCAAGAGCGTTGCGGTTTCCGGTTGCGAGCCGGAGATCATGGGCGTGGGTCCCGTGCGTGCCTCGCGCAAGGCGCTGGAGCGCGCCGGGCTGGACGCCAAGGACATGGATGTCGTCGAGCTGAACGAGGCGTTCGCGAGCCAGGCGATTGCCAGCATGCGGGAAATTGGCTTCCGGCCGGAGACGGTGAACCTCGATGGCGGCGCGATCGCACTCGGCCATCCGCTCGGCGCCACCGGTGCACGCATCGTTGGCAAGGCGGCGTCGCTGCTGAAGCGGGAAGGCGGCCGCTACGCCATTGCGACGCAGTGCATCGGCGGCGGGCAGGGCATCGCGACCGTTCTGGAGGCTGTGTAGACGATGGCAGGTGAAATCAAGAAGGTTGCCGTCATTGGCTCGGGCGTGATGGGCTGCGGTATTGCCGCACAGATCGCCAATGCGGGCGTTCCCGTGCTGCTGCTGGATATTCTGCTGCAGGACGGCGCCAACCGTAACGCAATCGCCGAAGCGGCCGTTGCCAAGGCGCTGAAGACCGATCCGGCGCCCTTCATGTCGGCCTCCGCCGCGAAGCTGATCGAGACCGGCAACATCGACGACCATCTCGCCCGCGTTGCCGAATGCGACTGGATCGTTGAAGTCGTCGTCGAACGTCTCGACATCAAGCAGGCGCTCTACCGCAAACTGGAAGCCGTCCGCCGGCCCGGCACCGCGATCTCGTCCAACACCTCCACCATTCCGCTCGGAACACTCATCGAGGGCATGCCGGAGAGTTTTGCGCGCGACTTCATGATCACCCATTTCTTCAATCCGCCGCGCTACATGCGGCTGCTGGAACTGGTGACGGGACCCGCGACCGACGCGAAACTTGCCGAGCAGATAGGGTTGTTCTGCGACGTCGTCATGGGCAAGAGCGTCGTGCGCTGCATGGACAGCCCCGGTTTCATCGCCAACCGCCTCGGCGTGTTCTGGATGACCGGTGCCGTCACCGAGACGAGCGAGTGCGGCCTTACCATCGAGGAAGCCGACGCCATCATGGGCCGCCCGTTCGGCGTTCCCAAGACCGGCGTGTTCGGATTGATGGATCTGGTCGGGCTCGACCTGATGCCGCACGTCAATGCGAGCATGGCCGGCGCCCTGCCGAAAGACGACGAGTTCCACGCCATCAATCGCGATGTCCCTGTCGTCACCAAGCTGATTGCGGACGGCTATACCGGCCGCAAGGGCAAGGGCGGGTTCTACCGGCTGAACAAGGCCGGCGGCAAGCGCGTCAAGGAGACGCTCGATCTCGCGACGGGCGAGTTCCGCCCGGAGCGTCGCGCCGAGCTGCCGGAAATCGCCGCGGCCGGGAAAAACCTCCGCAAGCTGATGACCGCGCCCGGCAAAGTTGGTGACTACGCCTGGAAAGTCATGGGCCACACGCTGGCCTATGCGGCCAAGCTCATCCCCGAGGCGACCGACCAGATCGCCGCCATCGATGAGGCGATGCGGCTCGGCTATAACTGGAAATGGGGGCCGTTCGAGCTGATCGACATGGTCGGTGCCGACTGGCTGATCGAGCGCCTGCGCGCCGACAATTTTGTGGTGGCGCCGATGCTCGAACGCGCCGCGGGCCGCAGTTTCTACCGGGTGGAAAACGGCGTTCGCCAGCAGCTCGGCCAGGACGGCGCCTACCACGACATCGTGCGCCCGGACGGCGTGCTGATGCTGGAAGATATCAAGCTCGCGTCCAAGCCGGTGCTGAAGAATGGCTCCGCCGCGGTGTGGGACATCGGCGACGGCGTGCTGTGCTTTGAATTCACCAGCAAGTCGAATTCGCTGGACGAGCAGATCATGGCGCTGCTTGGCAAGACCATTGCGCTGGTCAAGAAGGACTACAAGGCGCTCGTCATCTATAACGAGGGTTCCAACTTCTCGGTCGGTGCCAATATCGGCCTCGCCTTGTTCGCGGCCAACATCGCGGCGTGGATGCAGGTCGACAGCCTGATCGCCACCGGCCAGGACATGATGCAGAAGCTGAAATACGCGCCGTTTCCGGTGGTGAGTGCGCCTTCCGGCATGGCGCTCGGCGGCGGCTGCGAATTCCTGCTCCACAGCGACGCGGTGCAGGCTCATGGCGAGACCTACGCAGGGCTCGTCGAGTGCGGCGTCGGCCTGCTGCCGGGTTGGGGCGGTTGCAAGGAAATGCTGGGCCGCTGGTCGACCGACCCCAAGATGCCGAAGGGTCCAATGCCCGCGACATCGAAGGTGTTCGAAATGATCAGCACCGCCAAGGTCGCGAAATCCGCTGCCCAGGCCAGGGACATGCTGATCCTGCGCAAGCAGGACCGGGTGACGATGAACCGCTACCGCTTGCTCGGCGACGCCAAGATGCGTGCGCTGGAGCTGGCGGAAAACTATACCCCGCCACTGCCGCGCGAGATAGTGCTGCCCGGCGCCTCTGGCCGCGTGGCACTCAATCAGGCTGTCGCAGGGTTCGCGAAGACCGGCATGGCGACGAAGCACGATGTAGTGGTTTCCGGCGAACTCGCGACGGTTCTCACCGGCGGCGACACCGACATCATCGACGTGGTCGGCGAGCAGAAGATCCTCGATCTCGAGCGCGAGAGTTTCGTTCGCTTGTTGCGCACGCCGGCCACGTTGGCGCGCATCGAGCACATGCTCGAAACCGGCAAGCCGCTGCGCAACTAGACGAACCGCGACACAAAAAAGGGAGGCCACTATGCAGGTCTATCAGGCGCCGTTGCGCGACATGCGTTTCGTCATGCACGAGTTGCATAATTCCGCCGCCCATGTCGGCGAAATCAGCCAGCCGGAAGTCACCGAGGATCTGATCGACAGCATCCTCGAGGAGGCGGCCAAATTCGCGTCCGAGGTATTGCTGCCGATCAATGCGAGCGGCGACGAGGAAGGTTGCCGCTACGAGAACGGCGTGGTCCGGACGCCGAAGGGGTTCAAGGAAGCCTACGACAAGTTCCGCGAAAACGGCTGGGGCGCGCTGTCGTCCGATCCGGAATACGGCGGCCAGGGACTGCCCGAAATCGTCGGCAAGATGGTCGAGGAAATGCAGTGTTCCGCAAACCTGTCGTTCGGCCTTTATCCCGGCCTTAC
>CAZZVF010000174.1:0-6805 GCA_964657355.1 uncultured Buchnera sp. | reverse complement strand
GTAATCGCCGGCGTTGATGATGCCGACCATGGCGGTGAGCAGCTGCGCCAGGTAGGCGGTGCCGCCGACCTCGTCGAGCGCGCCCGAATGCTCGAACTCGCCGCGCAGCGTGATCGGGTCCGCCACCTGGCTGGCTTCAACCCGTCGTACGATCGAGAGGTAGATGCGGGCATGCACCGGGTCCGCGAAATGGTCAGGCGAGAGGAACTCGCTGACCCGGTCATAGGCCTTATTGTTGGACAGCAATGCGCCGAGCAGCGCCTGCTCGGCCTGAAGGTTGGAGGGCGGGAGGCGCTGGGACAATCCCAGCAATGGCGAGTCGATGTTTGTCACGCGACAATCTTAGCGCAGCCGAAGCGCGGTTCGCAGCGTTCAAGCCTGTGGATGGCTGTGGAACACGGGGGCGCTTTATCTTGGTGACGTTGAACGACCTGCATGAAACCTCGCATCAGCTGGCGGCAATCGAGCTTGATGCCACCTCCCGGCGAGAGCTCGCGGATGCGGTGCGGCGTCTGGAGCGGGGGCGTGGGCTGATCGTGCGCCTGGCCGATCTGCTCGGCGGCTTCGTCAGCCGGTTCGGCCGGTTCGGGCTTTCGCGCCTGGGCATGAGCAGGGCGGTGCAAGGAAAGTTCAGCGGGATTGCAGAGGCCGCGTTGGCGCGGGCCTACGACATCGCAATCCTCGGCCTGGAAGGGCGGCAGGCCGGCGGTGCGACATTCACCCGCAATGCAGTGATCGCATCGGGAGCGGCGAGCGGCCTTGCCGGTCTTGCTGGCTTCATTCCAGATGCGACTTTCACCACGCTGGCGATCATGCGCGAGATTGCCCGCATCGCGCGCGCGCAGGGCGAGGATCTGGGGTCCGACGACGCGCGGCGAGCCTGCCTGGAAGTCTTTGCATTTCGCAGCAAGGCCGATACGGACGAGAGCGAGATGGGGTATTTTTCGGCGCGGCTGCTGTTTCAGGGGCGTCCGTTCACCATGCTCCTGTCCGAGGTGGCAGCACGTTACGGGCTGGTCCTGGGCGAGAAATTCAGTCTGCAGGCGGTGCCGATTGCCGGCGCCATTGCGGGCGCCACGCTCAATGCGGCGTTCCTCGAGCATTACCGCAATCTGGCCCAGGCGCATTTCGTCATCCGGCGGCTGGAGCGGATGCACGGTCGCGACGTGGTGCGCCGGGCATCGGAGGCCGAATTGAACCCCGGCCTAGACGCATCGTTCTCAAGCGTATGAGTGAAACATTGGATCCAGATGACCTGCTGCCCCAGGCGCAGGCGCAGCAACCCGGCAGCGAGCAGGCAATGGAGCCGCGCCCGCAAGCTGAGATGACCTCCTACCGCGCCGCCAACAAGTTATCCGGCAAGGTTGCGCTGATCACCGGCGGCGATTCCGGGATCGGGCGCGCGGTGGCGATCGGCTTCGCGAAGGAAGGTGCCGATGTCGTCATCAGCTGGCTCGACGAGAAAGAGGATGCAGCCGAGACGGTCGGGCTGATCGAACAGGCCGGCAGGCGTGCTTTATCGATCCCCGGCGACATCGGGCAGTCTGATTTCGCGCGTGAACTCGTGCGTCAGGCCGTCGCCGAATTCGGGCGGATCGACATCCTTGTGAACAATGCCGCGGAACAGCATCTCTGCGACGATCTCGAGAATATTTCGGAGGAGCAGGTGGAGCGGACGTTCCGCACCAACATCCTGGGGCAGTTCTGGTTGACCAAGGCAGCGTTGCCGCACATGGCGGACGGATCGGCCATTATCAACACGACATCCGTGACGGCCTATAAGGGCAGTCCGGAACAGGTCGATTACGCCGCGACGAAAGGTGCGATCGTGGCATTCACGCGAAGCCTTGCGATGCAGCTGATCAAGCGGAACATCCGCGTCAATGCGGTGGCGCCAGGACCGATCTGGACGCCGCTCATTCCAGCGAGTTACCCGGCGGAAAAGACCGCCAAACACGGCCAGGCTGTTCCAATGGAGCGGCCCGGACAACCAGACGAGGTCGCTCCATGCTTCATTTTCCTCGCGTCCGAGGACGCGTCCTACATGACCGGCCAGGTTTTGCATCCCAATGGCGGCTCGGTGGTGAACGGGTGAGGGCGCAAGTGCCCGAGCCCACCGTTCCGGAGCCGCCGCCGCCGCCGCCTGGCGAGGATCTGCCACCGTTGGCGCCCCCTGCCCCGGTCATGTAGGTCGAAAGGGCTTGCATCATGGGTGGTCATGTGTGATGACCGGTCGCCTCATAAGACTGGAGGTGATTATGCAAGTTCTCTCTGCGACCGAATTCAAGGCGACGTGTCTGGAAATGCTTGATCGCGTCGGCGATGGCAGCGTGGAGCGGATTGTCGTGACCAAGCGGGGAAAGCCTGTTGCAGCGCTCGTCCCCGTTGGACCCGAGCCTGTATCGGCCGGAAATCTGCACGGGTTTTTGCGCCATGGCGTCGAGATACCGGATGACATCGATCTTACGGCGCCGGTCAGTTCCGAGGGCGAATTCGATGCGGAGCACGGCACGCTGCACGGATGAGCGGGGTATTACTGGATACCTGTGCGGTCATTTGGTTGGCTAACGGCGATCGTATGGCACGCGGTGCGCTGGACGAGATCGTCGATGCGGGCAATGGCGATGGAATTTTCATCTCGCCGGTATCGGCGTGGGAAATCGGCATGCTCGCCAGCGGCCGCAAACTCCGCCCTCCGCTGAAGTTCATGCCCGATGCGAAAACCTGGTTCGCACGGGTGTTGGCGCAGCCCGGCATAAAGGCTGCTCCATTCACGCCGGCCATCGCGATCGATGCTGCAAGCCTTCCCGGCGAGTTACACGGCGATCCCGGCGACAGGCTCATTGCCTCGACGGCACGGAACGGCGGCTGGAAGCTTGTCACCCGCGACAGCCGACTACTTGCCTATGGCGAAGCTGGCCATGTGCGGGTGATTCCCTGCTGAAGCGCCTTGGCTACCTCAGGTAGCCGGCGTTGCCGGAACGATCGCGAATGTCGACGCCGCGCTCACCGTCCTCAGGATCGGTATCTTCAAGCTTCTCATCGGGAAAGCTGTGGTCGCCGTGATGTTCGATGACCTCGTTTTCAAGCCGTCCGGCCGTGCGGTCCAACACGTAGATCGTCTTCACGCCGCGTTTCTCGGCGGCTGTTTTCGCGGCATCGACGGCTTCCTCGAGGGTCATGGCGTGGCCGTCGGCCTTGTGGGCCGCGGTGCTGCTGCCGTCATGGCCGTAGAAGATGATTTCGGTGACGATGGCGTTGGGATCGTCTTCACCCATGTGCCGCAACACGAGACCATGCTTGCCGCCATCGGGCGCCGGATCGTGGGGCGAGAGGCGGATGATTTCGGTCATGAGGTATCTCCTTGGCCGCCCTTGACCCAGGCGGTGCGTCGAAAGTCAGGCAAGAACGGCTTCAATCCTGTCGGGTTCAGGCCGCATTCCGCCCTACGGTGCCGCGACCTTTAACACGGAAGCGATCCGCGTTTCACTTCGATCCGGCCGGCATTGCTGCTCCAGCATGAGTGCGCGGTGCAGCGACTTCAGGTTGTAGCAGGGAACATACATCAGCAGGTGGTGCTCTGCATGATAGTTCACCCGGTAGGGCGGCAGGAAGTCTTGCGGCGCAGGCTGATCCTCGAAACAGGAAACGGTGCCGAAAGCACCGGTTGGGATCCCGTCCGGTCGGCGCATGGGCGCGGCGCTTACCGCTCGCTTGCCTGATGGGCGGCAAGAGCTGCCATGTCGACGATGGTGCTGACCGACGCGTCCATGGAGACCAGCTGCACGGCGCGTGACATGCCGAGGAGCAACGGCCCGATGACACTGCCGCCACCGAGGCGCGGTGCCAGGCGCGAGACGATGTGGGCCGAGTGGAGACCCGGCATGACCAGCACGTTGGCGTTTCCCGTCAGGCGGCAGAAGGGGTAGAGGGCGCGCACCGCCGGTTCGAGCGCCACGTCGGGCGACATCTCGCCGTCGAACTCGAAGTCCACGTTGCGGTGCTCAAGGATTGCGACTGCTTCGCGTATTCCGGGGACGGTTGCGTGCATCGGTTGGCCGAAGGTGGAGTGCGACAGCAGCGCCACGCGCGGTTCGTGGCCCAGGCGCCTGGCATGGGCCGCCGCACCCTCGGCAATGTCGGCGAGCTCGACCGGCGATGGGCGTTCGTGGATCAGCGTGTCGGCCACGAACACTGTCTCCCGGCCGCCGAGCATGAGCGTCAGGCCAAAGGCGGTGCGGCCGGGCAGCGGGTCGATGGCGAGATCGATCGCGTCGAGGCAGATGGAGCGGGCACGGGTCAGGCCGGTCACCATGGCATCGGCATCGCCGGCCGCGAGCATGCAGGCGGCGAACACGTTGCGGTCCTGGTTGACCAGGCGCTGCACGTCGCGTTGCAGGTAGCCGGCCCGTTGGAGACGGTCATACAGCAGGTCGAAGTAGCGTGTGTTGTTGCCCGAAAGCCTGGCGTTGTGGATTTCGACGCCGGGCGGCCGATGCAGCCCGAGGGTCTTCAGGGTCGACTGCACGCGGTCTTCGCGGCCGATGAGGATCGATCGTCCAAAACCCTGGTCGTGGAAGGCGATGGCGGCACGAACCGCCTTTTCCTCTTCGCCCTCCGCGAACACTACCGTTTGCGGGTTCGCGCGCACGCTTTCCATGATCATGTCGAGCGCATTGGCGGTGGTGTCGAGCCGGCCCGACAGGCTTCTCGTGTAGCGCTTGATGTCCAGCAGCGGCTTGCGCGCGACGCCGCTATCCATCGCGGCCCGGGCTACGGCGGGCGGAATGCGGAAGATCAGGCGCGGATCGAACGCGTTCGGAATGATGTAGTCCGGGCCGAAATGCAGCGTGCTGGAGGAGGCTGCGTGCACTTCGTCGGGCACGTCTTCGCGCGCGAGGGCAGCCAGTGCCTGGGCCGCTGCGATCTTCATGGGCTCGTTGATGGTGCTTGCCCGTACATCCAGCGCGCCGCGGAAGATGTAGGGGAACCCGAGCACGTTGTTGACCTGGTTGGGATAGTCGCTGCGGCCTGTGGCTATGATCGCATCCGGGCTCGCCGCGCGGGCTTCCTCGGGGGTGATCTCGGGATCCGGGTTCGCCATGGCGAAGATCACCGGCTTGTCCGCCATGCTGCGGACCATATCCTGGTCGATGGCGCCTTTGACCGAAAGGCCAAACACCACGTGCGCCCCTTCAAGCGCCTCGGCCAGCGTGCGGGCCTTGGTCGGATTGGCGTGGGCGCTCTTCCACTGGTTGAGGTCGTGCCGGTCGGGATGCACGACGCCCTTGGTGTCGCACAGGATGACGTTCTCGCCGCGCATGCCCATGGATTTGAGCAGTTCGACGCACGCGATTGCGGCAGCGCCGGCGCCGTTCACCACAAGACGGGTGTCGGCAAGGTCGCGACCGGTCAGGTGGCAGGCGTTGATCAGGCCGGCGGCGGCGACGATAGCGGTGCCATGCTGGTCGTCGTGGAACACCGGGATGTCCATCAGCTCACGCAGCCGCTGCTCGATGATGAAGCATTCCGGCGCGCGAATGTCCTCGAGGTTGATGCCGCCGAAACTCGGGCCGAGGAAGCGCACTGCATTGACGAACTCGTCGACGTCCTCGGTGCCGAGCTCGAGGTCGATGCCGTCGATGTCGGCAAAGCGCTTGAACAGCGCGACCTTGCCTTCCATCACCGGCTTGCTGGCCAGCGCGCCTAGATTGCCAAGCCCGAGCACCGCCGTGCCGTTCGAGATGACGGCGACCATGTTGCCCTTGGTGGTGTATTCGTAGGCAAGCGACGGGTCCTTCGCGATCCGCAGGCAGGGCTCGGCGACGCCCGGCGAGTACGCCAACGAAAGGTCGCGTGCCGTGGTGAGCGGCTTGCTGATGCGGGTCTCGAGCTTGCCTGGGCGGCCGGAGGCATGCAGGGCCAGCGCCTCTTCGGCGGTGATGCGAGCGGATGCGGCTTCGGCCAAATGGGCGTCCCTTACTTCGTAGGCGTCTTCTTGAGCGGGGTTGGCCGCCAGTGGCGCGCACGCCCTGCTGGTGCTGCGTGGCTGTCAGCCAGCCCCTTGCAGCGCCGGACGATACCGCATCGTCCTATGCCACGGCACGGCAGCACAGGAAACGTTACAGCCTTGCACGGCAGGCATGAGGAGGGGCGCAAGACTTGGAGCGCCGCGCTGGTATAGGTCACCCTATGCAAAGCGTTGGCATCGAGACCGGAGCGATCAAGCAGGGCCCATCGCCCGCCATGGCGCAGTGGTTCGCGCTCAAGGCCGAGCACCCGGATGCCCTGCTGTTTTTTCGCATGGGCGATTTCTTCGAGATGTTCTTTGCGGATGCAGAGGCGGCAGCGTCGGCGCTGGACATTGCACTCACCCATCGCGGCGAGCATGCGGGCGCACCGATCCCGATGTGTGGTGTGCCTGTGGTCACGTCGGACATCTATCTGGCGCGGCTGATCCGGCGTGGTTTTCGCGTGGCCGTGGCGGAGCAGATGGAGGCCTCGAGCGCGCGGACCGGCAAGGCGCCGCTGAAACGCGCCGTGGTGCGGCTGATCACGCCTGGCACGCTGACCGAGGAGTCGTTGCTCGATGCGGCGCGGCCCAGCCTGCTGCTCGCACTGGTCGAGGTCGGCGAGACCGTCGGTGCGGCATGGCTCGACATATCGACCGGCCTGTTCGAGACGCAGGCGGTTCCGCTTGCTGGTCTGCAGGCGTTGCTGGGGCGGCTCGATCCAGCCGAGATCCTGGCGGCCGAGACGCTGTCGCTGGGTGACTGGAGCTTAAGGCGGGCGCCCGAAGTGGCGG
>CAZZVF010000173.1:0-6829 GCA_964657355.1 uncultured Buchnera sp. | reverse complement strand
ACCGGCGAACCCCGCCTCGTGGCGCCGAGCGGCGAAGCCGGCCTCGTCGCCATCACCGGCGGCACCGGCTTCCTCGGCCGCCACTGCGCCGTAGCCCTTGCCGCCGCCGGCTGGCGCATCCGCCTCCTGGTCCGCCGCGACCCGGCGCACCCCCTGCTCGCCGGCATTCCGCTCGACCTCGTCCAAGGCGACCTCGCCGACGACTCAGCCCTCCGCCAACTCGTGCAAGGCGCCGACGCCATCGTCCACGCCGCCGGTGCCATCAAAGCCGCCAACCGCGCCGCCTTCCTGGCCACCAACCGCGACGGCGCCGCCCGCCTCGCCGAACAGGCCGCCCGCCTCGCGCCGGACTGCCGCTTCGTCCAGATCTCCTCCCAGGCCGCGCGCCACCCGGAACTCTCCGCCTACGCCGAAAGCAAGCGGGCAGGGGAGGCAGCCGTGCTTGAAGCAGCCCCTGCGAACCGAGTCATCCTGCGCCCCTGTGTCATCTACGGCCCCTGGGACGACGCCACCGCCGCACTCCTGCGCCTCGCCTCCGGCCGCATCGTGCCGGTGCCGACCGCCCCCGAGCTACGCCTCGCCATGGTCCATGTGCGCGACACCGCCGCCGCCATCGCCGCCTTCTGCGCACCAGAAACTTCGGCAACTGGACCCGGCAGGGCCCTCTACGAAATCCACGACGGCGCCGCCCAAGGCCACGCCTGGCGCGACATCGTCCTCGCCGCCTCCGGCCACCAAAACCCCCACTTCCTGACCCTCCCGGACGCCGCCTTCGCCCTCTCCGGCGCCCTGGCCGACACCTGGTCCGCACTCACCCGCAAGCCGCAGATCTTCGGCCGCGGCAAAGCCCGCGAATTCCTCCATCGCGACTGGCGCCCCGACCCGGCCCTCGCCATCCCGCCCGAAACCTGGACCCCCTCCATCACCCTCGAACAAGGCCTCGCCGACACCAGGAACTCCTACATGCAGCACCCTAATTCGCGGTTAACCGCGTAGCCGAGAACCGCCACACGCAAGGCTGCGCCATCGCATTGTCCGGCTCCGAGAAATGCCAGTGCCCGCCGGATCCCGCCACCGTCTCGCTCGCCTCCAACTTCCCATCCGCCAGCGTGCCCACCACCTGCCGCTGCGCATTCGGATCGCTCATCGAAAAATTGCCGTTCGCATCGACCGACCCGTCCAGCCGCCGCGTCCGGCGCCTGCTCCGCACAGCGATCTGCCGCCCCTGCACCTCGAACCGGATGCCCTGGCTGTCCGTCCCGCAAGCCGGATCCTGCACACGCGTGCCCACATACGTCCCGTCGAACCGCCCATCGACCGGCCCCAGCTTCGCCGCCGGTGCCGCACACCCCCCGACGCTCAACGCCGTAACGCCCGCCGCCGCCGCCAACCAACCACTTGCCATCGAGCCCGATCTCATTTCCCCACGACCGCGTTGCGGCAACGCCGAACCCATCGCGCGCCCGCAACCGCGTATAGTCCTCAACGCCGCAGGAGCACGACCAGACCGATGACCAGGCACGATGCCACCCGCGTGACCGGCCACCACACCCAAGCTCCCGCCACTTCCAAGCCCGTCCGCCCCACCGCCTTCGACCTCACGCTGCTCGCAGGCGCGATCCTCGTCGTCCTCCTGCTCGTCGCCCCCGTCTCCACCATCCCGCTGCACATCCCGATCAACTACAACGAAGGCTGGGACGCCGGACTCGACACCCGCGCCATCAACCCCTCCGCCGGCCCGCTCTACCCGGGCCCCGGCAGCTGGGTGTTCAACAACTACCCGCCACTCGGCTTCTTCATCGTCGGCGCCGCAGGGCGCTGGATCTTCGGCGACATGATCATCGCCGGCCGCACCCTCTCGCTGCTCTCGTTGCTCGCCGCCGCCGCCCTCGCCGGATACTGCACACGGAAACTCGGCGCCTCCACACGCGCCGCCATCGCCACCGCACTGCTCGTCCTGCTATTCGCCTGCAGCTACTACCGCAGCTACGTCGCCATGGACGACCCGCAATGGATGGCCCACGCCACCATGCTCGCCGGCCTCGCAATGCTCCTGCGCCGCCACGGCACGACCGGCCTGCGAACGGGCGAAACACCAACCCTGCAGATCATGGCAGCAGCCTTGCTGATGACTACAGGCGGCTTCATCAAGCACAACCTCGTCGCACTCCCGCTCGCCACCACGCTTTTCCTGCTCTGGCTCAACCCCCGCGCCGCACGCGCCTGGTGCGCCAGCGCCATCACCGCACTCATCCTCGGCGCCGGTGCCATGCAGGCGCGCTTCGGCAACGCCGCCTTCCAGGACATCCTGCACCACCGCCGCATCTTCCGGCCCATACTCTACCGGCAAGCCATCCCCGGACTCGCCCCACTCCTCGCCGCCGCCATCTTCGTCGCCGCAAACCTCCGTCGCCGCACCGGCGGAGACGCCACCATCTTCGCCACCCTCTTTATCCTCATCGCGACCATCACAGGCATCATCCAGCGCATGGGCGAAGGCGTCTATTTCAACGCCCATTTCGAAACCATCATCGCGCTGTGCATCGCCACCGGACTGGCACTCACCCCGCTATCCGAAACCCCCCTGCAATGGCGCCTGAAAAAGCCCGCTTACCTCGCCAAACTCCGCTTCGGTCCAGCCGCAGCCGCCATCTTCGCCGCCAGCCCCGTGCTCGGCGCCATGCCGTTCCACCTGCCGAAACTCTGGCACGACTTCGCCACCCGTCACGAAATCGAAGCCGCCTGGCAACCCATGATCGACCGAATCCACGCCGCAAACGGCCCCGCTGCCTGCGAAATGAACTCGCTCTGCTACTGGGCCGGAAAACCGCTCACCGTCGACTTCTTCAACATCACCCAGAACGCCATCGCCGGCGGTGAACGCGAGCCGTTCCGCAACGCCGCCCAAAATCACGGTTTCGCCATCATCGAGGACGACCCGGCACTCTTCCTGCACAAATACGCGTTACGTAAACTCGGCTACGACCCGATCATGTTGCCATTTACCACGACCTACACGAAAGTATTCGAGGGTCCGAAGGGCAAAATTCTATTGGCGCCCAGGCAAGGATAAGGCCTTGTTTTTTGAGAAGACGAAGCAAAGTGCCTGTGAAACGTTGTCGCGGATTTCTCCGGCAGCGCATTCGAATAAGCCGGCCCCGACGGCATCGAAGTATGGCCCAGGGGCGCGACCAAGTGGCCGGACACCTGCACCCATCAAGGCCTCAACATGCGGCATGAAACGTTTACCAGACCGGACGTCTGAAAAGCCACACCATGCAACTTTGAGGCGAAATATTCTTTCTTTGTAAGCAATCATACGGTATTAAAGTTCGCGCTGCTCTAGAATTGTGTCAAAGAACACAACCGCAGCCTGATCGAGAGGGGGGGCATCGTGAACGTCAGTATGAGCAGGCCGACCGCCCTGCCCGAAAGCGAAGGCCGGCTGCGCCTGGCCCTCGAGGTCGGCGGCCTCGGCACCTGGGAACACGATCTCGCCTCGGGATCGATCACCGCATCCGACCTCTGCGCAAGGGCCTTCGGTCTGAGCTCCGGTCACGACCTTTCCAGTTACGACGTGGTGCTCGCGGCCACGTATCCGGACGACCGCAGTCTCCTCGAGTCTCAGCGCAAGAGGGTGCTCGCCGGTGAATGCGAGGTGGATTTCGAGATCCGCGCGGCCTGGCCCGACGGTTCGATCCACTGGGTTCGCATCACCGGGGGCGCCAGCCGGGGTCTCGACGGCCACACCGACAAGGCGTTCGGCCTGGCACTGGACATTACCGAGCGCAAGGCAATCGCCCTGAAACGCGAAGGCGGGCAGCAATGCCTCAGCCAGCTCGCGCATTACGACGCGCTGACCGGCCTGCCGAACCGCCGGCTGCTCGACGAGACGCTGGGAGAAACCCTCGCGCAAGCCGGTCCCGACGCCGAGGCGGCCCTCCTTTGCGTCGATCTCGACGAGTTCAAATCGCTCAACGACCGCCTCGGCCAGGAGGCCGGCGACGCATTGCTGCGCCTGGCGGCGACACGCATTGCCGAACACCTGCCGCCCGGCGGCATGCTTGCGCGCATCGGCGGCGACGAATTCGGCGTCCTGCTGTCGTCCGTGCCGCATCCCGCAGCCGCCGAAGCTCTCTCCCGCAGGCTGCTGCGCTCGCTTTCCGATCCGGTGGAACTGGACGGCCGGCCGGTGACACTCGGCGCCAGCATCGGCATCGCCGTCGCCGCCGACCCTTCGCTGCAGCCCGACCAGCTGCGCCGCAATGCCGAAACGGCGCTCTATCGGGCCAAGCAAAGCGGCCGCAACACCTACCGCCTGTTCCACCCCGAAATGGACGCAAGGCTGCAGGCCCGCGAGGCGCTGAAAGCCGGTTTGCAGGATGCCCTGGCGCAACAGCAGCTGAGCCTGTCCTACCAGCCCGTCATCGATCTCGCGACCGGCCGCGCCATCGCGTTCGAAGCCCTCATGCGCTGGAAACATCCCCAGCACGGCTGCATCCCGCCCGGCGAATTCATCCCCATCGCGGAGGAAACCGGCTGGATCACGCGCCTCGGGCGCTGGGCCCTCGTCCACGCCTGCGCCGAGGCCGCAAGCTGGCCCGAGGACATCCGCGTCGCCGTCAACCTGTCCGTCGTGCAGTTCGAGTCCGGCGACCTGGTGGACGATGTGCAGGCCGCACTCCGCGCATCGGGCCTCGCCGCCGACAGGCTCGAACTGGAAGTCACCGAAACCCTGCTGCTGCACGACTCGGCGGTAAACCTCGCGACACTCGACGGCCTCCGCCGCCTCGGCGCCCGTCTCGTGATGGACGATTTCGGCACCGGCTATTCCTCGCTCGCCTACCTCCGCAAATTCCGCTTCGACAAGATCAAGATCGACAAATCCCTCATCATCGGCCTGCCGGACTGCGACGGCGGCGACACCATTGTCGAAGCCATTCTCGGGCTCGGCCGCAGCCTCGGCATCACGGTCACGGCAGAGGGTGTGGAAAGCCGAGCCCAGCTCGACTTCCTGCGGCACAACAGATGCGCGCAAGGCCAGGGCTACCTTTTCAGCCCCCCCGTGCCCGTGCATAACTTGCCCACGATGCTGCAGCACAGGTGGCTCGACCCTGAAGGCAGCCCAACCTGCCGGACCGCTTGAGCGTGCCGGCGTGTCAAACGAGGTCCGGTTGCATGATGACCGCCGACGGTCCGCCCCGCCCCCCCGCTGCTGTTCGATCCGGCCGTTCGATCCCGCGTCTGGAAAGATCCCTCCTCGAAGCCGTGGATGCGGCACTGGACGAAGCGGACTGGCGGGCCCTCGATGACCTCATCAACATCCTGGACGCCCTCACGCTGCGCACGTCGCGAACCCGCCGCCCGCCAATGCTGCATTGACCGGGCCTGTCCGAATGACATCCGCCCGAATTACGCTCGCCTGACTTAAGGCAACGATGGTGCCACCAGGGCATCGGCCGCGCCGGTCGCAAAAGCGCCCTTTGCGCTCGGAGCGATCGCCCGTAATCGATACGCCATGCAGGACGCCAAACCGGGTCCCCCCGAGAACGCCGAAGCCCTCGAGACGGCATCATCCGCCGAAACGAACCTCATGCTGCAGTTCGAAAGCCTCGGCAGCAGCTGCGAATTCGGCCTCGTGCAACGCCATTTCGGCGCCGAACCGCTCGGTCTTTTCCGTTGGGTCACCATCGGGTTGCGCAATCTGTGCACGGCGCTCGAGACCGAGCTGGCCGGCATCGGCGACCCGGAGTTTACCCGCCTGGACATAGCCGTTTCAGGCGAGTTCCAAACCTCCGACACGCGCTACAATCTGAGCATGCACACCTTCCTGCGGGATGCCGGACACGATCGTGAAAAACTCCTCGAACAGCTGAGCCGGCGCATGCGCTTCCTGCGCGAAAAACTGCTCGAGGATTTCCGCAACGGCGAGAAGATCTTCGTCTATCGCCTGAAGCTGCCTCCAAGAGATCGGCAGCTGCACCGGCTTGTCGCCGCGCTCCGGGCGTATAATCCGGCCAATCGTCTGTTGCTCATGCGCATGCTTCCCCATGGAGAACAGGGTGAGCCGGCGCAGGAAATACTGCCGGGCGTGCTGCTCGGTGCCGTGGCAAACGGCCGTAAACCTGTGCAGGGAACCGGCTGGGCACTCGACCAACAATTCTGGCTCGACACGTGCGAAGCGGCATACGCCAGCCTGAAACCCGCGGCGCCCTCGACTGAAGGGGAAAGCTACGCTTGATCGATGTCGCCCGGCGCTGCAACCACCGGTATCGTCATGATTTGCCGTCGCGCCTCGATT
The DNA here is from genome assembly GCA_964657355.1 of uncultured Buchnera sp. GTDB lineage: Bacteria > Pseudomonadota > Alphaproteobacteria > Acetobacterales > Acetobacteraceae > BOG-908. Next base: position 528 of record CAZZVF010000173.1, on the reverse strand, counting down.
TCGCATTCGTGCAGAACTTCGGCAAGGTCGGTGGTCTCGCGCGCATCCCCGCCGCGCAGCAAAATGTCCGACACCACTGCCAGGATCCGCTCGTCATGGGCGGTGCCGCCGAACACCGCCAGCGTCTCGCCAAGCAGCTGCGCCTCCCCATCGGGCGCCGAGGCGAGCTGCATCGCGGCCCAACGCGCAAACAGTTTGTCGCGCCGCGCAATCACCCGGAACCGCAATTCCTGGTCATGCGCGAACTGGTTCTCCAACGCCCGTTCCCGCCCGTCGAACAGTGTCATACCCTGCCTCCCATTTGCCGGACCGAACGCGCATCATGCCGGATCAATGCCTTATCTGGTCAGCAACGGCGCCGACATCAACGGACAGGCGAGCCGCCCCGGCAGGGCGGCGCCGGTCACTCTGGAACGGGCTACCAGCCGACCCCGCCGGCCCAGACCATGCCGAATAAACCCCCGGCTCGCGCGACCCGGGCTTGCGCTTCAAGGCCGTACACAGCTTACTTGGCCCTCAAGTTCCAGG
>CAZZVF010000172.1:0-6858 GCA_964657355.1 uncultured Buchnera sp. | reverse complement strand
GCGACTTCAACAGCCACGTTCGGGAAGCCATCCCGCAGGCCAGGTTCGCCGCCGCCCTCCGCTGGGAACTCGCCTGGGAGGCGGAGCGGCTGGGTCGGCGGCCACTCGGCTCGATCTTTTTTGGCGGTGGCACGCCGAGCCTGATGGACCCTGCTACCGCAGCCGCACTAATCGATGACGCGACGCGCCTCTTTCTTCCTGGACCAAGCCTCGAAATAACTCTCGAAGCCAATCCGACCAGCGTCGAAGCCGGACGCCTGGCGGATTTCCGGCAAGCCGGCGTGAATCGCTTGTCACTCGGCATACAGGCGCTCAGCGATCAGTCTCTCCGTGCGCTCGGGCGCGAACATAGCGCCGCCCAGGCGGTGGCAGCGCTCGAAATCGGCCGCTCATTGTTTCCCCGGCTGTCGTTCGACCTGATCTACGCGCGGCCTGGGCAGACCCTCGAGGATTGGCGGCTCGAGCTCAACACGGCGCTGATGCTGGCCGCTGACCATCTGTCGCTCTACCAACTCACCATAGAGAGCGGCACCGCCTTCGAAGTGCTTCACCGCAGGGGTGAACTGGTGCTGCCAGACGAAGATCTGGCGAACGCGCTCTACAATGCCACCGCCGAAGCCGCCGCAGGCTTCGGCCTGCAGGGCTACGAGGTGTCGAACTACGCGGTTCCAGGCGCGGAAAGCCGGCATAACCTCGCCTATTGGCGTTACGGCGATTATGCTGGCATCGGCCCTGGTGCTCACGGCAGGATCAGTCTTGCAGGCCAACTTCTCGCGACCCGCAGGCATCGGGCGCCTGAGCGATGGGCGGAGCTGGTCGAGCGCCAGGAGCACGGCACGGTTGAGGAAGCGCCGATCTCCTCCAAGGACCGCGCCCGCGAAGCCCTGCTGATGGGTTTGCGGCTGGTCGAGGGCATCGACCCTGAGGTCTTCGCCAGGCGAACCGGTGTGCAGCTGAAGGACGCGATCGACCCATTCATCCTCGAAGCCAGCGTCGAGGAGGGCTACCTGGCGGTCGCCGGCGAGCGGCTGATTGCCACCAGCGAGGGCCGGCGTCGGCTCGATGCGTTGCTGCCGCGCCTCGCTCTTTGATCTCAACTTCGGCCGAACAGCCGCTCGATCTCCGTACGCGACAGCTTGAGGTAGGTGGGGCGGCCATGGCTGCAGGTCGCAGCCCTCGGTGTCGCCTCCATCTGCCGCAGCAGGGCATCCATTTCGCTCAGGCTGAGTCGGCGACCGGCCCGAATGCTGCCGTGACAGGCCATTCTGGCCACTACAGCCTCCAGGCGGGCTTCAAGCGCCGTGCTCTCGCCGCACTCGGTCAACTCGTCTGCCACATCCCGTATCAAGCGCTGGGCATCGGCCGCGCCCAAGATGGCCGGCATGGCGCGGATCAGCACGGCCCCCGGCCCAAAGGCCTCGATCTCGAGGCCCAATCTCGCCAATGAGGTTGCTTCGCCCACCAGCCGGGCTGCGTCCGCGTGAGGCAGATCAACAACCTGCGGCAACAACATGGCCTGCGTTCGAACCCCGCCCGCGAGTAACTGCGTGCGCAACGTCTCATGGGTCAGGCGCTCGTGCGCGGCGTGCTGATCGACCAGAACGATCGCAGAGTCCGCGGTTGCAGCAATGACGTAGGTGTCCAGCACCTGCGCTATGGGCGCTCCAAGTGGGAAGCGCGACACATCCTGCCGGTCAGGCATATTTTCGCTCGCCTCGCCGGGCACCCTGACCGACAAGTCTGCAGTGAGAGGCAATTGCGCCTCTGAGAAGCCGGTAATCTTCGAACTGCGATAAGCGGTTGGGTACACTGGCGTTGCAGGCGTCAGGCGCAGGGCGAGACGCGGCGCGACATTGCCGGCACCACCGGAAAGGGCCCGCTGCAAGGTTGAAATGACGAAGCCACGCACGGCTTCGGCCTGGCGAAACCGCAACTCCGTCTTTGCCGGATGCACGTTGACGTCCAGGGCGTCCGGCGGAAGATCCAGCCACAGCGCCACGACCGGATGTCTGCCGAACGCGATCACGTCGCGATAGGCAACGCGTATGGCAGTCTTGAGCGCCGGATCGACGACGGGCCGGCCGTTGACCACCAGCGACTGCGTAGTGCTCGTGGCCCGGGTAAAGCTCGGCGCGCAGGCAAAGCCGCGCAGCACCATACTTTCGCGCTCGCCCGATACTTCGATCATCGCGGTGGCGGCGTCCTGGCCTAGTAGCGATGCCACCCGGGCTGCGCGGTCCTGGGCGGGCAGGTCAAAAATGACCCGTTCATCCATGACGAGCCGGAACGCCACTGCGGGAGCCGCCAAGGCCAGCCGGCGCAGCGCCTGCTCGGCGTGGTCGCCCTCGGTTCGCGGCGCCTTGAGAAACTTCCGTCTCGCCGGCGTGGCGAAGAACAGATCTTCCACGACCACGCGCGTGCCATAGGGCCCGGAGGCAGGCTCGACCGCGGAGACTTCCCCGCCCGCGACGGAAATCCGCGATGCATGATCGGCTTCGACCGTCCGCGTCACGATCGTCAGCCGCGCCGCCGCACCGATGCTCGGCAGCGCCTCGCCGCGGAAACCGAGACTCCTGATATTCACGAGGTCACCGTCGGGAAGCTTCGATGTGCAATGTCGCTGTACGGCCAGCGCGAGGCCCGCAGCCGACATCCCGAAGCCGTCGTCGGTCACTTCCATCCGGTCGATGCCGCCGCCTCGAAGGCTGACGGCAACGCGGTTGGCGCCTGCGTCCAACGCGTTTTCGACAAGCTCCTTAACCGCTGCCGCCGGCCGCTCGATGACCTCGCCCGCTGCGATGCGGTTCACGAGGTTCTCGGGCAGAAGCCTGATGGGGCCGGACGCGATCACCTGCAGCCTTCGATTAGAGCGGGCAGTCTCAGGACGAAACCGAAAGCCTTCAGGAACCGTCTTCGCGGGGGGCGGCCGAAGCGCGTTGCCTCAATCAGCCACGGCTCCACCGCCCTCAGAATATGCCGAGCAGGCTGCTCTTTTTCTTGTCCTGGATGATTGCCGAGTCGCCGGCGGTTGGCGCCTGTCCCAACGCGGCATTCTCGCGTAGCCGCTGGCTCTCCTTGTTGGGATCCAGCACGGTTCCGGCGGGAGGCGCCGACTTCCAGAACATCAGGCGCTCAGTCAGCCCTTCGTTGCCGTGGTCGAGCTGCGCCTCGCTATCCACCTTGTTGCGGATGTTGGCAGGCGCCGCTGGACCAGCCTGTTCAACCAGCGCCTCCTGCCCTGGTGTCGCCGGACCGGCTGTTCCGCCGAGCGCCGTATCAGGTGCCAGTGCAGCCTCTGCCGCCTGCTGCGACGTGAGTTCCTGCGGCCGCTGGGCTCCCGGCTGAGGCGGCCGCAGCGAGTAGTCCGGCGGCATGGACAACGGAGCGCGCGTCGTGACGGTAAACTCGTCGGGCGCATCGCGTGTGAGGCCGAATGTGCGTTCCACGCTGCCACCGCAACCTGCCAAAGCAAGCAGGGGAATGGCGGTCAGGACAAGGCGGCTGATGGCTGACATGCTCGGCATCGCGAACTCTTACGCTTTTGGCGGCTTGGCCTGCAAGCGCGGGCTGGCTCCCAGCACGCTATCCAGCAACAGCACCGCCACGCCGACCACGATGGCCGAGTCCCCGACGTTGAACACATACGGAAACGGGTCGAAGCGGCCCCAGTGAACATGGACAAAATCGACGACCATGCCGAAGCGACCGCGATCGACCACGTTGCCCAATGCGCCACCGGCAATTGCGCCCAGCGCTGCCGCGACGATCGCCGTCTCGGCTCGGCGCAACCAGAGGGTCAACCCCGCGACGACCGCCAGTGCCACAAATCCGAGTACTATCTGTCCGCGCGCGGTGGACTGCAGCAGGCCGAACGTCACGCCATGATTCCAGACCATCGCGAGATCGAGGACGGGCGGCAGCAAGGGTATGTCGCCGACGTCCGGCAGATGCAGCAGGTTGAGCACTGCAAATTTGCTGACCTGGTCGGCAAGCAGCACCAAAGCCGCAACGCCTGCTCCCAGCGCCGTTCGACCCACCTGCGTCACGTTGCCTGCGCCTGGCCGACCAAGCCGCTTTCAACCGCGTCCGAACACCGCAGGCAAAGCGACTTGTGCGCGTGATGCGTCCCGACCTCTGGCAGCACCCGCCAGCACCGGGCGCATTTGTTGCCGGCGGCTGGCCCCACGACGACCTCGGTCACAACAGAAGCATCTTCCAGTGTGAACGAGGAGACGATTGCGACCTCACCCCATATTTCCGCATCGAGCAGAGCCCTTTGCGCGGGCGTGGCCTTCAAGGTCACAGACGCCTGAAGCGACGCCCCAATGACGCCGCCACGCCGCAATTGCTCGATGGCCGTCGTGATCGCTCCCCGCAACGTCTTAATTTCGGACCAGCGCGCGGCCAGTGCCTCGTCACGCCATGTGTCCGGAATCTCCGGAAACAGCTCCAGGTGAACACTCGCCTCCTCGCCGAACCGCGCCGTCCACGCCTCCTCGGCGGTGAAGCACAGCACGGGAGCCAACCAGGTGCACAGGCAGCGATGCAGCAGGTCCAGTACGGTGCGCGCCGCGCGCCGCTTCAGGGTGTCCGGACGGTCGCAGTAGAGCGCGTCCTTGCGGATGTCGAAATAGAACGCGGAGAGGTCCGACGCGCAGAAACCGTGCAGGTCGGGCACGACGCCGGTCCAGTCGTACTCCAACGCGGCATGCCGGACCCGGGCATCGAGTTCCGCTAGCCGGTGGAGAATGCTGCGTTCCAGCTCCGGCAGGTCGGCATACGCGACAACCTCGGACTCGGTGAAGCCGTCGAGGCTGCCGAGCAGCCAGCGCAGCGTGTTGCGCAGCCGGCGGTAGAGTTCTGCCTGCTGCTTGAGGATCTCCTTGCCGATCCTCTGGTCTTCGGAAACGTCGCTGTTCATCACCCAGAGCCGCAGGATGTCGGCGCCGTACTCGTCCGTGACCTTCTGCGGCGCCACGACATTGCCGGTCGACTTGCTCATCTTCCGGCCCTGTTCGTCGAGCGTGAAGCCGTGCGTGAGCACCGCCTTGAACGGTGCCGCACCGCGCGACCCAATGCCTTCGAGAAGCGACGACTGGAACCAGCCTCGATGCTGGTCCGACCCTTCGAGATAAAGATCGGCGGGCCAGGGCAGACCGCGGGCGAGCAGCGTAAAGGCATGCGTGGACCCCGATTCGAACCAGACATCGACGATGTCGTGGACCTGCTCATACTCTTCCTGGTCGTACTCGTTGCCCAGGAACCGTGAGGCAGGCGACGAGTACCAGGCATCGGCACCCTCGGTCGCAAACGCATCCACAATACGGCGGATCACCGCCTCATCGCGCAGCAATTCGCCCGTCCGCTTTTCGACAAACACCGGAATGGGCACACCCCAGGCGCGCTGCCGGCTGATGCACCAGTCCGGCCGTCCGGCGACCATGCTCGCCAGCCTCGTGCGGCCGGCCTCCGGCACAAATCGGGTCTCTGCGATCGCCGCGAGCGCCTGCGCCCGGATCTGCTCCGGGCCATCCATGCGGATGAACCATTGCGGCGTGGCACGGAAGATCAACGGCGCCTTCGAGCGCCAGGAATGTGGATAGGAGTGCACCAGCGTGCCGCGTGCAACGAGAGCGCCGGCCTCGGCCAGCGCTTCGCAGACCGGTGCGGCAGCCTTGAACACGTGCACACCGGCAACCAGCGGAACCCAGGGCAGATAGGTGCCGTCATCCGCGACTGTCTCGGGCACCTCGATCCCGTTCGCCCGGCAGAGCGCGAAGTCATCCTCGCCGTGAGCCGGCGCCAGGTGAACGAACCCCGTTCCCTGGTCAGTGGTCACGAAATCACCTGCCAGCAGAGGCATGTCGAAATCGTACCCGCGGCCGCGCCATGGGTGTGCCACGAGCGTGCCAGCCAATGTGCTGCCGGTGTGAACGTGGACCACGTGGTGCACGGCAATGCCCGCATCCTCCACGAATTTCGGCAGCAACGGCAACGCCACCAACAACCGGTCGCCGGATTTGCTGGTCGAGCCTTCCTTCACCTGGTCCACGTGGATCAGCGCGTAGTCGATCGACTCGCCATAGGCGATCGCGCGGCTGCCCGGCATCGTCCATGGCGTCGTGGTCCAAATCACCACAGCCGCACCGGTGAGCTCATCGACCTCGGAGCGGATCACCGGATAACGCACCCAGATGGTGGTTGACGTGTGATCCGCGTACTCGACCTCCGCCTCCGCCAGCGCCGTTTTCTCGACGACGCTCCAGAGCACCGGGCGCAAGCCGCGGTAGAGCGACCCGTTCAGAACGAAGCGCCCGATCTCGCCGGCGATCGCAGCCTCGGCCGAGAAGTCCATTGTCGCGTAGCGGTTCGCCCAGTCCCCGAACACGCCCAGCCTGCGGAACTCTTCTGCCTGTACATCGATGAAATGCTCCGCATGGGCCCGGCATTCGGCGCGGAAATCGAGCACTGGCACAGCATCCTTGTCGCGTCCCGATTTACGGTACTTCTCCTCGATCTGCCATTCGATCGGCAGCCCGTGGCAGTCCCAGCCTGGGACGTAGTAGGCATCGAAGCCGGCCATCTGCCTTGCGCGGTTGGCGACGTCCTTCAGGATTTTATTGAGCGCGTGCCCGATATGGATGTGCCCGTTCGCGTAAGGCGGCCCGTCATGCAGGACGAAGGGCTCCCGCCCCGCGCTCTGCGCCCGCAGCTTTTGCCAAAGTCCGGTATTGGCCCAGCGCGCCAGGATCGCCGGTTCACGCTTCGGCAGGTCACCGCGCATGGGGAACGGCGTACGGGGGAGAAAAACGGTGTCTCGATAATCGCGCTCGCCCGGCGCTTCAACGGTCATTGCTT
>CAZZVF010000171.1:0-6909 GCA_964657355.1 uncultured Buchnera sp. | reverse complement strand
GTCGTCCATGCCATCCACGTCAGTTCGGCCGGAAGAAGGCGGGCAGACCGAACGCATAGTTCAGCGAGATGAAGACCTGCGCGCCGACCCCGACGGCGTTTCCGATACGTGGCTGCGGGGTTGTCGCATATCCGAGCTGGTCTGGGTGCCAAGTATAGTAGGCATAGGGCTTGAACACCATGCCAGGGGCGAAGCTGTAGCCGTAGTTCACCTCGACGATCTGTTCCGTATTGGAGACATTCCCGATCAGACCTTCAGCTTCGATACGGTCGTTGAGTGCGCCGGTGAAACGGTGATTGATCTGGAAGTCCGTTGCCATGATGCCGGCGACGTCGTCGGGGCGCGCGGTGAACGGTCCCCGGAAGAACAATCCAAGCTGATAATAGGCCTGAATATTGGTGTTGCCGGTAGTGTTGTAGGAAACCGCGCCGAGGACGTGCAGGGCACGCTGGGATTTTGGGTCTGGACGGTAGATCACCTGCTGGAATTGCCCATAGACATCGTCCGACGCGCCGGTCGAAAGCGGCGTGCCGCCGACAAACGCCATCTTGCCGCCAGTCGTATTGTAGCGCGGATCGCTGAAGGCCGAGGTGTCGTGGAAGTAGCCGACCGCGTAGCGGCCGCTATAGCGCGCCTCGTATGGGGTCGTTTCGTGGCCGATTTCCACCGGAATGAAAACGCCATCCGAATTCTTCGTGCTCCAGCCATGATCCCATGGAAAACCGCCGTGGCGGTAGCCTGCGGTCTGGTCCTGCTGGGCGCCGAAGCGCAGGTAGGTGTGTTTGGTCGGCAGCACTTCGATCTCGCCGCCCCAGGTCGCGATCGGCTCGAATGGCGCGTTGCTGTTGTTGGACCAGACATAGGGCGTGATGTTCTGGCAGATGGCGACGACGAACTGGCAATAAAGCGGGGAGGTCGCGAAGAAGTCGCCGAGCGATGTGCGGCCGACCACGAAGCGCAGATGGTCGTCGAAGAGGTGCTGATCGTAGCTGAACTCCGACAGCCTGGTCTGGTGGTCCGGCCCCTGAGTTGAAATAAAGCCGAGCAGACTGCCACTGTAGGTGTTGACGCCCCGGTTTGTGCCGCCGTAATCCGAGTCGAGCTGCACATGGACCGCCGCGCCGGGCACGTGGGCCAACTTTTCAAGATCGAAATCCAGGCCGTAGATGAAGCGGCCCAGCCCGACCGCGCCGATTGTCTGGCCGCCGGCAACGTTCGCATACAAGGTGCTGACATAGTAGCCGTTGGCATAGATGCCGACGTCCGCCATCTTCTTGCCGAAATCGGCGATCGGCGTATTGGTCAACGAGAACAGGTCGCCTTGGTGTAGCCCGGTGACGTTGACCGGCGGGCTTGGGCTCACGTTGATGTTGCCCAGGCTGGGTTTCTCCGGATTAGGCGAGAGCTGCCCGGGCGATGGCGTTTGCCCACGAGGAGGCAGGGTGGGTGCCGCTTCGCTGAGCGGCACTTGGCCCGCCGGCACCTGGCCGGCGCCGGTCTGCACCGGAATGGAGAGCGACTGCGCATCGTCTGCGGCAGCAAGCTGGATGTTGGTCTGAACGCTGCTCCCGGCATCGCGTCCGCTCGCGGCCTGAGCCTGGGTTTGCTGACTTGCAGGCGTCTGCGCGAAGAGCGGCAGGACGCCAAAACTCAGCGCCGCCCCGAGCAGCCCGGCGCGGAACGGCATGCGGGCATAGACACGATCGCATGGAAGGAGGTTGTGGACTGGCAGTGCGGCAGCAGCGTTGGCGTGGCGTTTCATGGCAGTTCCTCATCCGCATCTTGTGCACGGCTGGCGTTCTAACGGCCCCTTTCGCCTGTTTATCGATGATAGGGGGCAACGCAAAATAAAATCGACTGTTTACATAAAATGAAAGTTTCGTCCTTGAAGGGCCTCGTTTGAAAAGGGAGGCGATGGGCGTGACACACCGTGCCCCACAGGCTGGCAGCCTTCATGAGCCCGCATGTCCCGGCGGCGCTGCCAGACGGAGAGGGCGTAAGGCAAAGTAAGCCGGCGAGGTGCGGCGGTGGCCTGCAGCAACGGGGTCCGCCGGCCCTGCACCGCTCTAAGCGGGGCTTAGCCTTGGCCTGCGGCCGGTTCTCGCGGGCTCCGCCTTCGCGCGTGCCTCGGCGGCGGCAAGGCTGTGCCGCACATCAGCAGTGGTGCGGTTAAAATGCTCACGCAGCAGTGTGGACGCGAGCTCCTCGTCGCGCTCCACGACGGCCGTCATGATGGCGCGATGCTCCGACAGGTGATCGCGCGGCGGCGCATCATTGGTTAGCCGCGCGAGCGCGCGGTAGCGCTCCGAGGCGTCGTAGAGCGTCTGACAGAACCCGATGAGCCAATGTGAGCCGCACGAGTCGAGCAGAGTGGCGTGAAAGGTCCGGTGCGCGCGGTCCCACTCATCATTGCGCGCGCCGGTGGCGTCCAGCCGCTGCAGTCGAGACAGCCGATGGTAGCCGATCAGCACACGCTCCTCCCAGTCGCCATTGCCACGCTTGATCGACTGGCGCAGCGCCAGCTCATTGAGCCAAAGGCGGGCGCGCACAAGCTCCTCGAGGTCCTCCAAGCCGAACGACGCGACGGTGAAGCCGCGCTGCGCGGTCTGAACCACGAGCCCCTCGCTCGACAGCCTGTTGAGGGCCTCCCGCACCGGGCTCAGACCGACGCCGTGCAGCTGGCAAAGGTCGCGGATCCGGAGCTTCTTGCCCGGATCGAGCGCCGCGCCGATGATCTCGTTGCGGAGCTTGGCGTAGAGTTCCAGGGCCAAGGTGGTTCGGCCACCGCCCGCGCCTGTGACGCCGACCTGGGCGCGCCCCTTCTCTGACGCCGTAGAAAGCTTGGGAGCCCCCGAATGCTGCGACGGCACCGGTCGGTCAGGCTCCGGAGGCTGCGCCGGGCCGGGCTTGCGACCGCGCCCGGCCTTCGGTCTGCCGTCCCGCGGTCCTGCGTGCTCCATCGTAAGGTCATCCGCTCGTCCTGGCGGGCGAGAGTGCGGCAAATATCGTCCGTATGCCACCACCGGGTTGAGCGGCGGCAACCAGACCACATGATCGATCAAAACGAGCTTGGCGGCTTAAAGTCGATTCTCCTTGCCTGACGCAAGGCGGTGCTGCATGCCTCGTCGAGGAGGCGCGTGATGAAACTGATCCAATTCCTTGTGGGCCGCTCCCGGGAAAACGCTGCGTCCGGCACCGACGGGATCGCGCATTGCGGCCTGCTTACGGAGCGGGGGGTGCATGACCTGACCGCCCGCTTCGGTGCGACGCTGCCGGCGATGCTGGCCGATGCTGCGTTGCGGCAGCGCTGTGCGCGGCAATGCGACACCGCGGAGCCCGATCACGCGGTCGACGACGTCGCCATGCTCGCGCCGCTCGGGCCCACGAGCAAGATCATCTGCGTCGGGCTCAACTATCGCGGCCATGTCGCCGAAACCGGGCGCGACGAGATCGGCTATCCTACTTTGTTCACCCGCTTTGCCGACAGCCACGTGGCGCCCGGAGCGCCACTTGTGCAGCCGGCCGCCTCCGGGCGTTTCGACTTCGAGGGCGAACTCGCAGTGTTCATCGGTCGTGGCGGACGCCATATTCCGGCGTCCGAAGCGATGGCGCATGTCGGCGGCTATAGCTGCTACAACGACGGCAGCGTGCGCGACTGGCAGCGTCACAGCACACAGTTCACCGCGGGCAAGAATTTCGCCAATACGGCTGCCATCGGGCCCTGGGTCGTGACCGCGGACGACATCGCCGATCCCGCATCGCTGTCGATCACCACCCGGCTCAACGGCGAGGTGATGCAGCATGCGACTCTCGTCCAGATGATGCACTCGATTCCGGCGCTGATCGAATACATCTCGACCTTCACGCCGCTCGGCGCGGGCGACGTGATCGCCACCGGGACGCCCGAAGGCGTGGGCGCCTTCCGCACCCCGCCAGTGTGGATGCGCCCCGGTGATCGCATCGAGGTCGAAATTCCTGGCGTAGGCCTCCTGGTAAACGACATTGTCGCCGAAAGCGTAAAGCCGACCGCCGAGCATTCCGGCGATGTCGCTGCAGGAGGAGGCGGGCAGCCGCAGGCGTCAGCCCGGGTGCATCCATAAACTAGAGCATTTGCCCATCCCGATGCGCTGGGTTGCTGGTATCCACAATGGCCAGGTTCCGCCGTCTGTTTCGCCGAATATCTCCCGGTTCACCGGCAACTGCCAAATCTCATCGTCCAAACCGCGGGCAGCCCTGCAAAGCCGGGTGCAGAAGCACACCCTCCATAAGGAACGCGTCGACGTCGCGCCGTCCACAGTAAAAGAGACAATAGGCTGCCAGGCCAACACGATTAAAAAAAACGCCGAAATAGCGATTTACCACATTTCGTTCGATCTTCCATGACTGGGTTAACATGCCCCCTGATCTATGACATGATTTTCCGATGGAAGCAGACGCAGCAACAGGACCGGCGAGATCAAAATCCTCAACGCGCGTCGACCGCCGACCTCGGGCTGTCAAAGCAGACGACGAGGACGTGGAGCGTAGTATCACTTTGGCGTTGTCGGTGTATGCTAAGCTGCGCCAAGACATTCTGGATACAAAACTTCTACCTGGTAAAAAATTAAAAGTTAAAGATCTCTGTTTACAACACAGCGTTGGAGTTAGTCCGGTACGCGAGGCGTTGAACCGACTTTTCAGCGATGGTCTAGTGTCCCAGACCGCCCAGCGAGGATTCACCGTCGCGAGCGTCAGCGTCGAGGACTTGGAGGAACTGGCGCTTGCGCGCCGCTGGCTGAATGAAATAGGACTTCGTCAGTCGATCGCGCGGGGTGATGCTGCCTGGGAGGAGCGCGTGCTTGTCGGGTTTCACCGGCTGGCGCGACAGGACCGTGTCGAGACTTCGACAACTCGGACGCCGGAGTGGCATCAGGCGCACCGGCAATTCCACTCGAACATTATCGGCGCGTGCGGATCCCGATGGCTGGTCGAAATCTGCGAAATGCTGTTCGATGCCTCCGAACGGTATCGCGCCATCGGCCGGCTGAAGGGTGATCCAACCCGCGACGCTCTTTCTGAACATCGCGAGATAATGACTGCAACGATCGACAGAGATGTTGAAAAGGCGGTCGAACTCCTGAACCGGCATTTCGACCGTACGACCAGGCAGGTGAAAGAAAGCCTTTCCGAACGGGCAATAGGCAAGTAAGCGCACGGCCACGACGTCGTGCGTCCTTTTCCGTGAACCCGGTGGCCTCCGCCATCTGCGAACAGCGCGTGTCCGCAGAGATGCTTTCGACAGCATCATTCCACCGAATGGGGTAACCTGTCTGATAAAGATGCTCGTTGACACAAAGCGCTAGAGCTGGCTTCCGCTCCACGTTGAGCGGAAGAAATTCTAGAAAGACAACCGGGCCGGCCTGACTTGCGATTAGATCAAGGCGGGATAGGATCCCCCATCCACATGCAGATTTTGTCCGGAGATGTATCCCGCCAGTGAACTGCACAGGAAAGCACATGCCGCGGCGAATTCGCGAGGTTGTCCAAGGCGACCGGCAGCGATGCTCTTTACCTGCCGGCGCCGCGCCTCGTCGTAGTCGATCGACTCACGCTGCATAGCCTTTTTCGCCATGTAGTCCTGGCGGTCGGTATCGATGCGCTCGGGCAACAGATTGTTGATGGTGACGTTGTGGCGAACGACGTCGATCGACAGGCCTTTCATGGCGGCGGTGAGGCCGGCACGAGCGCCCGATGACATCATCATGTGCGGCCTCGGCGTTGTGACCATTGCCGATGTTATGTTGATTATTCGGCCGAAATGCTGTTCGATCATGTTTGGCAGGACCGCGCGTACCAACGCCAGCGGTGCCGTCATGTTTGCTTCGAGGGCCGCCGCCCAATCCGCGTCATCCAGGCTAAGAAATGGGCGCGGCTCTGGCCCCGCATTGTTGTTCACCAATATATCCGGTGCAGGACATGCATCGAGCAGCTTTGCCCGTCCTTCCACTGACGTCACATCCCCGCAAACGGTCGTAACTGCGACTCCTGCATCGTCTTTCAGGCGCAAGGCTGCCGCTTTGAGACGTTCAGGATCGCGACCATTGATGACAACCGCGACTCCCTCGCGCGCCAGCGCTTCCGCGCAAGCATAGCCCAGCCCACGGCTAGAGGCACAGACCAGCGCGGTTCTACCTGAGATACCTAGATCCATGAAGGAAGCCTTTCGTGCGTACGGCCTCATAAATTTGTCGAACGATTAAATCAAGGCATATAGACAATTCATACGACGCTACGCCCGCACTTAACGCTTTGTCGAAATTCCTGGGAATGTGAAAATAGGGCGGCAGCGGCAGCATCGCGCACTGGACTGCGACCTCGCATTGCTGCGCCATGCTTAGTTGGGTTGGACTGGGCTGCGGATGTTCACACCCATCAGGGGCCGGGAATCCGAGCCCTCTTATGCGGCTCCTTCAGGTGTCGTCAGCCTTCAGAAGACGGTGCAGCGGATTGTCCCGGCGATCCCTGGTGGGAAAGCGGCATCGAAGCCGTCATCTCGACGCCGCATCCAACGAAGATCTCGAAATTCCTGCGTTGCATGATCCTTCCGGTCTCACTCAAGGGAAGTGGGAATTCGGGCGTTTGGCACCGAAATAAAATGGAAATTCCACCTGGATGGCCGGTCTGGGCGTTGCTCGAGGACGAAGTCGTCAGCGTATAATAGACGTTGAGGATCCATAGGGTTGCAGCGGAGGCTCAAGCCAGTTCGCCGCTGCAAGGAGTTTGACCGAGACGATATTCACCTCGCTCGTGTATCTTGGTGTGATCGACAAGTGAGGGATATGCCCTCTACAATGACTCGCCGAAGCCCTCGATAGTCCCGCGCCGCTGCTACTTCCACCGGTGCTGCGATGCGATAGCCGCTGCCATGCA
>CAZZVF010000170.1:0-6935 GCA_964657355.1 uncultured Buchnera sp. | reverse complement strand
CCACGACCATGATCACAAACTCAGCTTCGCGCAGCGCTGGCTGTTCTCGACCAATCATAAGGATATCGGCACCCTCTATCTGATCTTTGCCGTCTGTGCCGGCATGGTTGGGGGTCTGCTCTCGATCATCATGCGGGCCCAGCTGCAGCATCCGGGCAATACGATCGTGACTTCCGGTCAGGAGTGGAACACGATCGTGACCGCGCACGGCTTGATCATGATCTTCTTCACGGTCATGCCGGCGCTCATCGGCGGTTTCGGCAACTGGTTCATCCCGCTCATGATCGGCGCGCCGGACATGGCGTTCCCGCGGCTCAACAACATCAGCTTCTGGCTGCTGGTGCCCGCCTTCGCGTTGATCGTGACCGGCGTGCTGATGGGCGAAAGCGGCTCCGGCTGGACGCTGTATCCGCCGCTCTCGAACAGCACGTACGAGTCCGGACCGGGCATGGACTTCACATTGTTCGCGCTTCACCTGGCGGGCGTCTCCTCGTTACTCGGCGCGATGAACTTCATCACAACCATCTTCAACATGCGAACGCCGGGAATGACGCTGCACAAGATGCCGCTTTTCATCTGGGCGATGCTGGTCACCGCATTCCTGCTGGTGCTGTCGCTTCCGGTGCTAGCCGGTGCCATCACCATGCTCATCTGTGACCGTAATTTTGGCACTGCCTTCTTCGATCCCGAAGGCGGCGGCGATCCGGTGCTGTTCCAGCATCTGTTCTGGTTCTTCGGCCACCCCGAAGTCTACATCATGATCCTGCCCGGCTTCGGCATCGTCAGCCACGTGATCAGCACGTTCAGTAAGAAGCCGGTGTTCGGCTATCTCGGGATGGCCTACGCGATGGTCGCCATCGGCGTCGTCGGGTTCGTCGTGTGGGCACACCACATGTTCGTCTCCGGTATCTCGGTCGACACGCGTGCGTATTTCATGGCGGCGACGATGATCATCGCAGTCCCGACGGGCATCAAGATCTTCTCCTGGATCGCGACGATGTGGGGCGGCTCCATCGAGCTGAAGACGCCGATGCTCTGGGCGATCGGCTTCATCTTCCTGTTCACCGTAGGCGGCGTCACCGGTGTGGTGTTGTCGAATGCCGGCGTCGACCAGATCCTGCATAACACTTATTACGTCGTTGCCCACTTCCATTACGTCCTCTCGCTTGGTGCCGTGTTCTCGATCTTTGCCGGCTGGTACTACTGGATCGGCAAGATGAGCGGCCACCAGTATCCGGAGTTCTGGGGCAAGGTGCATTTCTGGGTGACGTTCGTAGGCGTAAACCTGACTTTCTTTCCGATGCACTTTCTGGGTGCCGCCGGTATGCCACGCCGGTATCCTGACTACCCGGACGCCTTCGCCGGCTGGAATTTCGTAGCCTCCATCGGCTCGTATGTCGGCGCGCTGTCGGTCTTTATCTTCCTTTATGTCGTCTACAGAACCTTCACCTCGAAGGTTGAGGTTGCTGACAACTACTGGGGCGAGGGTGCGACGACGCTGGAATGGACGGTGAGTTCGCCGCCTCCCTTCCACACGTTCGAAGAGCTGCCGCGCTTCCGGTGATCGCACCTCGTTACAGGGTTTGGTAATGGCTTCGGCATCAGTTCAGGATCAGGCGTATAGCCCTTCGGTGGAGGTGGCTCTTTCGGGTGTCGCCGCCGCTGATTGGCGCGACTGGCTGATGCTACTGAAGCCACGCGTGGTGTCGCTGGTGGTGTTCACCGGCTTTATCGGGCTGTTTCTGGCACCGGGTCATCTGCATCCTGTGCTGGCCTTTACGGCCGTCCTCTGCATCGCAGTCGGTGCGGGAGCGGCGGGTGCGTTGAACATGTGGTGGGAGCGCGACATCGACGCGCTGATGCACCGCACGCGCAAGCGGCCCATCCCGTCGGGACGCATCGAACCAGGTGCGGCACTCGCCTTCGGCGTGGCGCTCGCAATTGGCTCGGTCCTCGTCATGGGGCTTGCGACCAATATCGCGGCTGCAACGGTGCTGGCGATCTCGATCGGGTTTTACGTCTTCATCTACACGATATGGCTGAAGCGGCGGACACCGCAGAACATCGTCGTCGGCGGTGCCGCGGGTGCATTCCCGCCGCTGATCGGATGGGCCGCGGTCACCGGAACGATCGACGTCCTGCCGCTGCTGTTGTTTGGCATCGTCTTCTTCTGGACGCCGCCGCATTTCTGGGCGTTGTCGCTGTACGCCTGCAAGGATTACGGCCGTGCCGGCGTGCCGATGTTGCCGGTCGTGGCAGGCCCACGCGAGACACGCCGGCAGATCTTCTTCTACACACTCGTTCTCACAGCGGTGGCCGTGATGCCGTGGGTCCTGGGTTATACGGGTGCGCTTTACGGCATCAGTGCCTCGTTGCTTAGCCTGGGCTTCATCGTCCTGTCGTGGCTGGTTCTACGGGACAAACAGGACGAGAGCGGACTCAGCCAGACCGGTGACCGTCCCGCCAAGCTGACCTTCCGGTATTCTCTGGCGTATCTCGCCGCCATCTTTCTCGCCATTGCAGCAGACCATGTGGTCGGCTTGCACCTGGGGCATTGATGGACGAGTTCCCGCCGCGGCCGGGCCCTGCGGAAGCAATGGAACTGCGGCGGCGCCAGCGCGGCCGCAACATCGCCGTTATGGTGGGGCTGGCCATTCTGGCAGCTTTGTTTTTCGCGATCACGATCGTAAAGCTCGACAAGCTTTGAGGATTACACACGGCGGGCCGTGCAGATCGGCTTGTCTGGGCGCCTTCAGCTCAACTAACACCCGCCGATAACGGCTACGACTGCAAGCACTTACGGCCGATCTTGACGGCTCATTTTGACGGACGGTGAAGATGGATACGACCCACCCGGTAGGTGCCGCCCACACAGTTGGGCTGAGCTCGGGGCTCAAGCAGCCTTACCATCTGGTAAACCCAAGCCCATGGCCCATCGTCGGTGCACTCGGCGGCGGGCTGCTTCTGACCGGCATCGTGTTTGCCGCGCATTATCACAACTACCTTGTCCTCGGCGCGGGCTTTCTGATCACCGCTCTCGTCATGGTAATGTGGTGGCGCGACGTGCTCGCCGAAAGCAATACGCCCGGATTGCACTCACCCGTCGTCCAGCTCGGCCTGCGCTATGGCATGACGCTGTTCATCGGCTCCGAGTTGATGTTCTTCGTCGGCTTCTTCTGGGCGTTCTTCCACTTCGCCCTGTTCCCCGAGCATGTTGCCGGCGCGGCGACCGCAGTCTGGCCACCGGCAGGAACGCATACATTCGACCCGTTCCGCATTCCGCTGCTCAACACGATGATCCTGCTGCTCTCAGGCTGCACCGTCACCTGGGCGCATCACAGCCTCATCGAAGGCCATCGCCGCAGCCTGCTCGCAGGCCTCGGCATCACCATCCTGCTGGGCATGACGTTCACCACCCTGCAGGCGGTGGAGTATTCCGAGGCGCCGTTTCACTTCTTCGGGGGTGGCGTTTATCCGTCCGTGTTCTTCCTGGCGACCGGCTTTCACGGCTTCCATGTCATCATCGGAACGCTTTTCCTCGGCGTCTGCTGGCTTCGGGCGAAGGCCGGGGGCTTCACCCCGGAGCAGCATTTCGGCTTCGAAGCGGCCGCATGGTACTGGCACTTCGTGGACGTCGTCTGGCTGTTCCTCTTTACCTTCGTCTATGTCTGGGGCGCCGGAATTCCGGTTGCCGAATAGAGTCGGCCGGGGCCGCCGGACAATGCGCCGGCGGCATCCTTGAGTCATGGGGCGGTAGGATCGCGCTGGAGCCGCATCGGCGGTGCCGCCGTGGCCACCTTTATAGCCGTTTGTATCCTGGTGGCCCTCGGCGTCTGGCAGCTGGAACGCCTGGCCTGGAAACAAGGCTTGCTGGCGCAGGTGGCACGGGCCGAACAGGCGCCTCCAGTCCCGCTGGGTCGGGAAATCCCCCCGCTGTTCACGCGCGTGTCGGTCCATGGGACGCTGCGACCTGACGCTGCCCTATACGGCGCCGAGGTGCGTGGCGAGGGTGGAGCTGCCCAAATGGGCGCTCAGCTGCTCGAAGTCCTCGACCGCGACGACGGGCCGCAGGTGCTGGTCGACCTCGGCTGGCTCCCGGTGCAACGACACGCTTCGCCCGTGCCGGTCACCGGCAGTTTCAGCGGGATCGGTTATGTCCGACTGCCGGAGCGGGCAAGCTGGCTGTCGGCACCTGACGACCTTGAGGGCCGACACTTCTACACGCTTGACCCGGTTACGATCGCGGGCTCCCTCAAAGCTGCAAACGTTGCCCCTTTCACGATAGTGGCGATGGGCCAAGCAGCTTCAGGCAGGCCGCAGCCGGCGTCGGCGCTGCCTCAGCCGGTGAACAATCACCTGAACTACGCGCTGACGTGGTTTGGCCTGGCTGCCTCGTTGATTGCCGTGCTCGTTGCTTGGAGCGTGAAGCGCCTGTGGCCTGACCGGCGCGCTTAACCGGCGTTCAGAGCCGGTTCGGCTCCACCGCCTCGCCGCCCGGCGGGCGACGCTTCGGGCCCGTCGGTTGAGCAATCCTCTGCCTGACACGCCCCGCTGCGAAGGCCAGCCTCCATCCAACCCGGCTCACCGCCTTGTCGCTTCGTTCGAGCTTGCCGTCGAACAGACGGACGGCTTCCTGATATAAGGCGATGTCCAATAGATTGGCGCGGCATAATGCTTCGTAGCAATCGCCGCCGAGATCGTCGGCTACCTGTTCGAGTGCTGCCGGATCCGTCAGATCATGCGCGCCGGTCGCATTTTCGACCATGTCGCTCAGGTGGAAGGCCGGCAGTAGCGGCCGATAGCTGGCATTGAAAAGGCGGCAGGATTCGCCAAAACGTCGGACTAAGCCGAACGCTGGCCATGCATCGAGCAGGGCCAGCGCTTCGCCGAGGTCCTGTCGGTTTGGAATGTCTCCCGGGTCGTGCATCGTGCGGAATGCAGCGCGCGAGAGGTGCAGCACCTGCTGGTTTCTCAACATGGCCCCGTGTCCGCGCGTCGACAGCGACCACTCCACATAATCCCTGAAGCTAGAGGATCTTGCTACCCTGTGGTCCGGCATATGCTTGTTCCGCCTGGCGAACCGGTAGGCGGAGTGAGCCCTGTCCGCCGGGTGGCGGAGCAGAACGATCGGCAGCGCGCCGGGCAGTGGGAGGGGCGGCCGCGCCTTGTGCGACGAAACGGCCTTCAGGTGCGGGTTGGCGGCCAACTGTGAGGCGAGCGTCGCCGAATCGAGATGATCGGTATCGTCGGCTCCCTCGCATAGAGCGAACGCGTCGCCAAAGCTCTCCCAGAGCTGTCGCTCGATGGTCGAGCCGGCATTCTTATAGATGTGGTAGTGCACCAGAACCCGGCGCGCCACGTGAAACCCTCCTGTAACCCCGTGTTACAGACTGTCTCAGGCGTTTCTAGGACGCAAGCTTGCTGGAGGGAGCTACCGTGCGTTAAGGTGCTGCTTTCGTCCAGCGCGCGAAATCTTGAGCGATCTGGTGATAGATCGGCCGCTTGAACGCCACGGCGAGTTCAGGAATTTCAGCAAGTTCGATCCAGCGCCAGGCCGAAAACTCCGGATGGCCGTGCCGGTCGAGTGCGATGTCACGGTCGTCGCCAAGAAATCTCAGGGCAAACCAGCGCTGCTTCTGACCGCGGAATCTACCGGTGAAGGCATGGCCCAGAAGGTCGGCCGGCAGGTCGTAGCTCAGCCAGGATTCGTGTTCCTGGAGGATGTCGGCGTTCCTGGTGCCGATTTCCTCTTCCAGTTCGCGCAACACCGCCGTGCGCGGATCTTCGCCCTCGTCGATCCCGCCTTGTGGAAGCTGCCAAACGGCCGCCGCGTCCTGCGCGAGATCCGCGCGGCGCCCGACAAAGACGCGGCCCTCTTTGTTGAATAGCGCGGCACCGACGTTCAAACGATAGGGCAGCGTGCTCAATGAACCGCCTCGGTCGCTGGCCGGCCCCGGTCCGGCATGTGGATGGCCGTAAGCGGCGCAAGAACCACTCCGTGCGCTGCTAAACTGTTCGACCACACGGCGAGACGCTCGATCAACATCGGTGTCGGCGGTCCAGCCACGCCGATCGCGGTGCCGTGCTCCTGGGCGCGCTGCTCCAAAACTGCCAGCCGTGCGTCGATCGTCTCCGGCGAGGCTGCCGAGCTTGTGTCGGGTGCGCGGTCAACGATCATGTCGGTGGTTCGCGACGCCGGGGCGCCTTGACCGATGGCGGCCATATTCTCGCGGGAATCGAGGTAGAGCAGCCCGCGTTTCGACAATTCGGTGAGCACGTCCGAAAACTCCTGGAACATTCCGGCGAAGCGTTCGCCGCTCATGCCGTCCGAAGCGCCGGTTGCGCCGACGCAGCCCTGAACATGCGCTAGCGCCGCCTGCATATTCTGCCGATTGACGGTCGACTCCGCTCCGGTCAGCAACGACTTGGTGCCTTCATCCACCAGGGGGTATCCAGATGGCTCCATGGGGAGCGAGACCAAGCATTCGTGTCCGCGCCGCCGCCCCTCGGCTGCGAGAGAAGCTGCCGAAGCGACCGGGGCATAGGCAGAGTAGGCGAAGTCGATCGCTGCGGGGAGCGCCTGCATGGCGTGTTCACTCAAGCCCCGATCCAGGCCCATTCCATCCAGCACCAGTGCAACGCGCGGGTGCCGCTCGTCCGGATTGAAGAACCCGGCGTAGACTTCCTCCGGTCGCCGTCCGGCAGAGGAGATACGCGGCAGCATCTGCCCCGGAAGCTCGGTCGCCGGCTCGAGCATGCCTGCGACCGGCTCAGGAATCTCCTTGCTGGACATAGCCAGCGGCGGTGCCGGAACTACTGTCTCGCCTGGTCCGGCCGGCGGTGCTGGTCTTTGCGGCGGCTGAACGGTCGAGGCGGTTCTTACCTGCGGCGGAGCCGCTTCTGGAGTTTCGACCGGCGGAGCCGCTTCTGGAGTT